>CALATR010000793.1 GCA_937891875.1 uncultured Pseudomonadota bacterium
AAGTACCGCGACCAGCACGCGCTGCCCCACGGCCCGACCCGCTTCGTGCCCTTCGGCGACCTCGAGGCCCTGCGCGAGGCCCTCGACGGCGACGTGGCCGCGGTCATCACCGAGCCCATCCAGGGCATCGCCGGCATCGTCGAGCCCCCGGACGGCTGGCTGCGTCAGGTAGCCGAGCTGGTGCACGAGAACGGCTCCCTGCTGATCGCCGACGAGGTCCAGTCCGGCCTCGGCCGCACCGGCGCCTGGCTCGCCAGCCTGGGCATGGGCGTGCGCGCAGACATCGTCACCGTGGGCAAGGGGCTCGGCAATGGCTTCCCGGTCGCCGCGTGCCTGGTCAGCGAGGCGGTCGCCCAGACGGTCAAGCCCGGCGAGCACGGCACCACCTTCGGCGGCGCGCCCATGGCCTGCGCCGCGGTCGAGGCGACCCTCGACATCATCGTCGACGAGGGCCTCATCGAGAAGGCGCGGGTGGTCGGCGAGACCCTGGCTGGCGCCCTCGGCCAGCTGCCCGGCGTGGTCGAGGTCCGCGGCTCCGGCGCCTGGATCGGCGTCGTGCTCGACCGGCCCGCCGGCGCGGTCAAGGACGCGCTCCTCGCCCGGGGCTTCCTGGTCGGCACCGCGTCGGACCCCCACGTCCTGCGCCTCGCGCCCCCGGCGGTCATGCCCCCCTGGGTCTGCTGCGAGCTGGCCGAGACGCTGGGCGAGGTCCTGGTGCAAGCGGCGATGGTGGCGGCGTGAGCGCACACTTCCTGGACGGTAGCGAGCCAGGCGTCGAGGGGCTTCGGGAGCTGGTGCAGCGGGCGCTGGCGCTGGAGGGCGGAGCGGCCCCCCGGCGCGTGCCTGGCAAGCGCATCGTCGCGGTCTTCCTCAACCCGAGCCTGCGCACCCGCACGAGCCTCGAGGCCGCCGGGCACATGCTCGGCGTCAAGGTGATCACCCTGTCTCCGGGCACCGACGCCTGGGCGCTCGAGTTCGGCGACGGGGCGGTCATGGACGGGCTCACCGTCGAACACGTCAAGGACGCGGTGTCCGTGCTCTCGGGCTACGGCCACCTCCTCGCCGTCCGCGCCTTCGCCGGGCTGACCGATCCCGAAGAGGACCGCGCAGATCCCGTGCTCAACGCCTTCGTGCAGCACTCCCGCGCCCCGGTGCTCAACCTCGAGTCCGCGCGCTGGCACCCCCTGCAGGGCATCGCCGACGCCACCAGCTGGACCCGCCACCTGGGCACCCACCTGCAGGGCCAGAAGCTGACCCTGACCTGGGCCCCGCACCCCAAGGCCCTGCCGACCGCGGTGCCCAATCAGGTGCTGCTCACCGCCGCCATGATGGGGATGGACGTCACCGTCGCCCATCCCGAGGGCTTCGACCTGGACCCGCAGGTGGTGCACCGCGCGGCGGATCTCGCCGGGCACCAGGGCGGCGCCGTGCACGTCACCCACGATCGCCAGGCTGCGCTGAAGGGCGCCCGGGTCGTGGTGGCGAAGTCGTGGGGCGGCTGGTCCGGATACGGGCGCCGTGAGGAAGAAGCCAGGGTTCGAGCTGGGCTCTCCGACTGGATGGTCACCGAGGCCGACCTGTTTCACACCCGGGATGCCGGGTTCATGCACTGCCTGCCCATCCGCAGGAACGTGGTCGCGACTGACGGGGTCCTAGACGGGCCCAGCTCGTGGGCGCACGAGACGGCCCACCGCCGCATGTGGACCGCAGCTGCCGTGCTAGAGCGCATGCTCGGAGAGGAGTCGCCGTGGAGCGCGTGATCAGCCTGTTGGATGCCATCCCCTACCTGCGGGCGTACGCCGGCCAACGCTTCGTGGTGAAGGCCTCGGGCGAGCTGCTCCAGGACGCCAGCTGGCGGGAGGGCATCGCCCGCGATCTGGCCGTGCTGCACCGGCTGGGCATCGGCACGGTGCTGGTCCACGGCGGCGGTCCCCAGCTGGACCAGGCGATGGCCCGCCACGGCATCGTGACCGAGCGGGTCGCGGGCCGACGGATCACCTCGCAGGCCGCCCTCTCCGAGGCCATCCGCGAGTGGCGCGGTGCCTGCAACGCCGCCTGGGTCTCGGCACTCGCCCGCCAGGGTGAGGCCGCGGTGGGTCTGTCCGGTGCGGACGGGGGCCTCGTGCGCGCCGCCCGCCGCCCACCCGCCGTGCTCACCGACGATGACGGGGAGCGGGTGCAGGTGGACTTCGGCCTCGTCGGCGACGTCACCGGAGTCGATCCGGCGGTGCTCGAGGCGGCCATGGCCCTGCCCGCGGTGCCGGTCGTGAGCCCGCTGGCCCTGGGCGAGGCGGGCCAGCTGCTCAATGTCAACGCAGACACCGTCGCCGCCGAGATCGCCATCGCGCTGGGCGCGGCCAAGCTGATCCTGTTGACCCGCGCGCCGGGCATCCTCGCCGATCCGTCCGATCCCAGCAGCGTGCTGCACTGGGCGGACCTCGCCCGCCTCGACCAGCTCGCCGCCGACGGCGCGCTCTCCGGGGGCATGCGTCCGAAGGTGGCGGCCATCCGTCGGGCGCTCGACGGTGGGGTGCCCCGGGTGCACGTGGTCGACGGGCGCGCCGGAGGCGCCCTGTTGGAGGAGGTCTTCACCACCGACGGCAGCGGCACCCTGGTCGTGACCGAGGCAGACGACATGCCCGCGGAGCCACTCTAGGGTTCCCACACACCTTTCACAGCACACAGCGCGTCCGGTGCCTACATTTTCGGCGACTCCCCCCCGGAGGCGACGTGCAAGCCATCTCTCTCAAGACGACCCTGGTCGCTCTCGGACTGCCCGCGCTGCTCGCTGTCGTGCCCGGCTGCGCCGCAGACGTGGACTTCGTGTGCGGCGGCGATGCGCCGATGTGCGACATCCTCTCGGTGACGGCCGATCGCCGCAAGGCCGCGGGCGGCATCCAGGTGGTCGGTGTGGAGATCAACCAGGCGGTCAATGTGCCGCTGGTGGTCGACAACCTGGCCGTCGAGCAGGACCTGCCGGTGATCGCCGGACGTGACGCCATCATCCGGGTGCACGTGGAGCCGACCGCCGCCTGGCAGACCCGCGCGATCACCGCCCGCGTCACCCTGCGCCAGGACGGGCTCGTCGTCGGCGCCGCCCAGGCCGACTTCACCCCGAACCGCTCGTCGGAGGAGGGAGACCTCGCGACCACCGGCAACGTGCGCATCGACGGGGACATGCTGGTCGAGGGACTGATCGACTTCGAGGTGGAGCTCCTGGAGGCGCCCGGCGCCAGCGGTTCGGGGAGCAGCGCCAACGCGCACTGGCCGCGCTCGGACAGCGATGGGGCGACCCTCGAGGTCAGCTACAACGGCCCCGCCCTGCGCATGTACATCGTGCCCATCCAGTGGGACACCGACGGCAGCGGCAAGCTGCCGGACACGAGCCCCGCCGCGATCGAGCGCTACCGGGCCGCCATGATGCAGGTCTACCCGGTCGCCGACGTGGAGATCGAGGTGGGTGAGCCCCTGCCGTGGAACACCCCGAACCTGATCGACTCGGTCACCCTCAGCGCCGTCGCCAACCTCCGCTCCGAGCGGAACATCGACGACTCCCAGTACGTGTACGGGCTGCTGAACACCGGTGGCCCGCTGTCGAACCCGGTCGGCCTGTCCGGCGGCACCTCCATGCGGGCCGCCATCGGCTTCTCCTACGACATGAGCGGCGGCGCGGGTGACACCATCATCCACGAGGTCGGCCACTCCCACGGCCTGCCTCACGCGCCCTGCGGCGGCGCGGCGGGTCCGGACCCGGACTACCCCTACGACGAGGGCAGCATCGGGGCCTACGGGTACGACCTGGCGACCGACACGCTCCTGGCGCCAAGCACCCACGTGGACATGATGACCTACTGCACGCCGCGGTGGATCAGCGACTACAACTACGAGAAGATCTACCAGGAGACGCAGGAGACCTGGGACAACTACGGTCCTGCGGCCCGCGTGCGCACCACCTCCTGGCGCCCCATCTGGCTGCACACCGACGGCACCGTGCGCGAGGGCGACGTGATGTGGCTCCCCCGCGAGCCCCAGGGTGAGCTGCGCGAGGTCGAGGTCGACGGCGCGCCCGTCACCGGTGTGTTCTACGGCTTCGAGCACGCGGACGGCGGCATCCTCTACGTCCCGGGTCAGGATCCGGTCGACGAGATCCGCCTGGACGACGGCGTGCTGCACGAGGTCCTGCCGCGACTGCGGTAGCGACATGGCCCGGGAGGGGCCTGCAGAGCCTGCGGACCCGGAGAGGACGCGTGGCCGCCCGGCCAATGACGCGACGAATCTGCCGCTACTTCGCGGGCTCTGCCTCGCTGTCGAACTCGCCGCGCTTCAGCTTGCCCATGTAGGTCTTGAGCGCGTTGCCGACCTTGTTGGACAGGATGTACAGCCCGAGGATGTTCGGGAAGGCCATGCCCAGGATCATCAGGTCGGAGAAGCCGATGACGTTGTCGAGGGTGAGGACCGGGCCCAGCACGACGCAGACGAGGAAGAGGATCTTGTAGGGCAGGCTGGCGTGGTCGCCGAACATCCAGGTGGCAGCGCGCTCGCCGTAGTAGCTCCACGAGATCATCGTCGAGAAGGCGAAGAGCGTGACCGCGAGCGCCAGGATGTAGCGGGCACCGGGCAGACCGCCGACCTCGAACGCCTTGCTGGTCATGCTGATCCCGTCGATGTCGGGCACGGCGTACGCGCCGGTGACGACCACGACGAGGCCGGTGATCGAGCAGACCACGACGGTGTCGATGAACGGCTCGAGCAGGGCGACGATGCCCTCGCGCACGGGCTCGTCGGTGGCGGCGGCCGAGGGGGCGATGGCCGCGGAGCCCACGCCCGCCTCGTTGCTGAACGAGGCCCGCCGGAAGCCCTGGACCATGGTGCCGAGCAGGCCGCCGAGGCCAGCTTCCGGCGTGAAGGCGCTGCCGAACAGGGTCGAGACGGCGCTGGAGAGGGCGCCAGCGTCGGTGACGCCGACGTAGCCGATGATCCAGAGCCCAGCGAGCACGTAGACGACCCCCATGATGGGGACGATGACGCCCGCGGTCGCGCCGATCCGCTTGATGCCGCCGATGATCACCAGGCCGACGATGACGGTGAGCACGATGCCGAAGAAGAGGCCGTAGCTGCCGCCGCCCGCGGTCTCGGTGGGGTTCTTGACCGTGACCTGGTCGTCGAGGACGGACTCCGCGAGCACGCCGTTGCCGTCGACGACGCCGAGCACCTCGGTGATCTTGCCCAGCTCGACATTGCCGGCGTAGCCGCCGCGCGCGGCCTCGATGAGCACGGTCTGGGTGGTGGTGTCGCCGGCCGGAAGCACGACCTCGTGTGCGGTGACGAAGCTGGCGCCGCCGGGCACGCCGACCGCGGTCCCTTCGGGCAGGGTGATGTCGCCGGTCTCGCCGGGGAGCCGCTCGAAGACGACCGAGCCGGTGGCGGCGGGGCGGAGCAGGGGAGCGACGTCGGCGATCGCCTGGAACGCCTGGTTGCCCTGGAACATGTTGCCGCCGCCGAAGCTGCCGCCGATGCACATCACGGCGAAGACCACCGCGAGGACCATGCCCAGCCCGCCGAGGCCCATCTGCTTCAGCCCCTTGTGCAGGTAGTGCATGGGGCCGCCGGACACGGTGCCGTCGGGCTTCACCACCCGGTACATCTGGCCGAGGCTGACTTCGGTGAACTTGGTCGTCATGCCGAAGAGCGCGGCGATGACCATCCAGATCACCGCACCGGGCCCTCCTGCGGCGACCGCGACCGCGACGCCGGCGATGTTGCCGAGGCCGACCGTGGCCGACAGCGCCGACGACAGCGCCTGGAAGTGGCTGACCTCGCCCGGGTCGTCGTCGTCGTCGTAGGTGCCCGCGGTCACGAGGATCGCGTGGTAGAAGGCGCGGACGTTGATGAAGCCGTAGCGGAGGGTGAAGAAGACCGCGCCGGCGACGAGCCAGATCAGGATGATCGGCAGCTGCAGGTCCTTGGGGTTGGCCAGGGGACCGGGCTCGGCCTTCACGTCCAGGCTGCGCAGGCCGAGGCGGGTTCCAGCCTCCGACGCGACCTCGAAGGTGCTGCCCTCGTAGGTGACCTGGTCCCCGGGGTGCACGGGCAGGGCGGTCCAGTCGAGCATCACCTCACCGGAGAGCACCACGCCACGGGTGATGTCGACCACGACCGGGAAAGGTGCGATGGCCTCGAGGCTCACCTGCTTGAGGGTGCGCTGCCCGTCTTCCCCGCCCTCGGGGGCGGGCACGTCGCGCACGGTTCCGGGGCGCGGGGTCGGAGCTGCGCCGTCCTCGCCGTCCTCCGGGGGCACGATGCCGAGCGCCACCACGTCGACCGGGAGCTCGTCCCACGCGCCGAGCAGGCGGCCGCCATCCTCGCGCAGCTTCAGGGTGAGCAGACCGCGCTCGAGGGTGGCGTCCGGGGCCAGCACCGGGCGCACGTCGCGCAGGCGGGCGGGGGTGCGGCAGCGGTAGATGTAGCCCTTGTCGGCCTCGTACCCCATCAACTCGGCGTCGCGACGCTTGAGGTCCTTCGCGAGCCAGGCGTCTCGGTCCTCCTCGGACAACGTGCCGGGATCGACCTTCTTGGGGACCTCGCCCATGGGCAGCGTGTTGTCCCAGAACAGCAGGTCGTAGAACATGACCGTGGCGATGGGGTTGACGATCCAGTTGCCGAACGCGCCGTCGACCTGCTCGGCCAGGCTGGCCTCGGCCTGCTCCTCCTGGCAGCTGGGGGCGGCGAGGGCGGGGCCGGCCCCGAGCAGCAGGGACGAGACCAGCACCGCGAGGGCGGCGGCGCACGCGGCCATGGCGCGGGGGAGGCGAGAGCTCGGTGCGGACATCGGGTCCTCGGAGTCGGGGTCGGCCGCGAGACGGCGTGGGCACGGCCCGGGTCCGTACCATGTCCACCCGGGGGCTCGCTACCGCGGTGGCCGGGGTTGGTGCTCCCTTGCGGAGGATCGAAGCCACAACGCACTGCGCCCCGACACCGTGGTGCCGGGGCGCGGGCTCGGGTTCACCGGGACTTCCGCGGACTAGCCGCCGAAGTACTCGTCGATGGCACCCTGGATGTCAGCAGGCGAGGGGCGACCCTGGTCCACCATCAGCAGCTCGTGGCCGGGGCCGATGAGGATGTAGGTCGGGATTCCGCCGTCCCGCTCGAACCGGTTGGACAGGGACGCGCCGATGTTGGGGAAGGTCAGACCCTTCTCCTCGGCGAACTGTGCCTGATTCTCACCGTCGGCATCGCTCCACGCCGAGATGGCGATGAACTTGTCGACTCCGTACTCTTCGTTGAGGCCTTCCAGGCCTGGCGCCGCAGCGACGCAAGCGCTTCACCAGAAGGCACCGGACTTCAGCAGGATGACCTTCCCGCAGAAGTCCAGGCTTCGGACGTTGTCGCCGTACTGGTCGATGCCCTCGAACTCGGCGGTGATGTCGCCGACCTCGTTGCCGGTGGGGGTGTGACCCTCACGGCAGCCCTTGTCCACGTGGTACTCGCCCGTGTAGGGGTAGGAGTTGGGGTCCGTGGGATCGAAGCCCTTGGTCCACTCCACGCCGTCCGCATGGCCATCGCCATCGGAGTCGGGGTTGGCGGGATCGGTCCCTGCCTCGATCTCCTCGGTCAGGATGAGGCCGTCGTGGTCATCGTCAAAGGGGACGTCGACGTCGACGGCGCATCCAGCGAGGATCAGCGGTAGCGCGACCAGCAGTGTGCGCATGTGACCTCCGGAGTCACGCAATCCTATCGCATATCGGACCGCAGTCGCATCGTTTTTGCAGAACAATCTGATTCGGCTGCAACACGGTGCGTTGCCTGCGTGCGTCGATCCGTGGGACGGGGCAGGACGCACACCCCGGGAGGTCCGATGTCCGAGCGACCCTTCGTCGTGCTCAAGTTCGGTGGCACCAGCGTGTCCAGCCAGGAGCGCTGGGAGACCATCAAGGAGCAGGTCCAGCAGCGGCTGGCCGCGGGGGAGCGCCCGCTGGTCGTGTGCTCCGCCCTGTCCCAGGTCAGCAACCAGCTGGAGGCGGCGATCGCGTTGTGTCGGCCGGCCGCGGGGCGTCCGGCGGATGCGTACCGTGAGGTGCTGGACGCGATCATCGACAAGCACCAGGCGCTGGCCGACGTGCTGGGCATCGACCTGCAGGACGCAGCGGGAGACCTGCTCACCGATCTCGACCGCCTGCTGCTCGGTGCCTCGCTCCTCCAGGAGGTCAGCCCCCGCCAGCACGCGCGCATCATGTCCGCCGGCGAGCTGATCTCGACCCGCATGGGGGCGGCCTTCTTGCGGTCCCGAGGGGTGCCGACCCACTGGCTCGACGCACGGTCCGTGCTCCGCTCCGCCGACGATCCCGACGGCCGGGAGGCGTCGCGCTACCTGGAAGCCCGGGTCCGCGATGATGCCGACCCTGACCTGATCGATAGCCTGGCGACCGTGGAGGATGTGGTCATCACCCAGGGCTTCATCGCCCGGACTCCGGACGGCGCGACCGTGCTGCTCGGGCGCGGAGGCTCGGACACCTCCGCCGCCCTGTTCGCCGCGCGGGTGGGCGCCGTCCGCTGCGAGATCTGGACGGATGTACCTGGCATGTTCACCGCCGATCCCCGGGGCGTGCCCGAGGCGCGGCTGCTGCGCCGGCTCGGCTATGACGAGGCCCAGGAGCTGGCGACGATGGGTGCCAAGGTGCTGCACCCGCGCTGCCTGCCCCCGGTCGCCCGGCACAACATCCCCCTGCACATCCGCTGCACCCCGCGCCCGGAACTGCCCAGCACGGTCATCGCCGCGGGCGAAGGTGGGGGGCCCCGGGTGCACGCGATCAGCGCCAAGCGCGGCGTGACCCTCGTGCGCATGGACACGGTGGGCATGTGGCAGCAGGTCGGCTTCCTGGCGGACGTGTTCGCGGCGTTCAAGCACCGCGGTCTGTCGATCGACCTGGTGTCGACCAGCGAGACCAACGTCACGGTCACCCTCGATGCGTCCGAGACCGCGCACGACCCGGCCGTGCTCGCGAGCCTCCTGCGCGACCTCTCCCAGCACTGCCACGCCCGCACCATCGGGCCGTGTGCCTCGGTCAGCCTGGTCGGCCGGCGGATCCGCGGACTGCTGCACCGGCTGGGTCCGGCATTCGAGGCGTTCGAGGAGCAGAGCGTGCACCTGGTCACCCAGGCGGCCTCGGACCTCAACTTCACCGTGGTCGTCGACGAGGCCCAGGCCGAGCGCCTGGTCTCGAGCCTGCACGGGTTGCTCTTCGACGGCTCCGACGATCCGGAGCTCGGACCGTCCTGGCGCGCGCTGCACCGGGAGGAGGTCGCCGAGGGTGCTGGAGCGGGCGCCCAGGACGTGCGCGCGGACCACCGGGAGCGCTGGTGGGTCGGCCGCGGCGCCGAGCTCGCCGCGCTCGCCGCCGACGGTCCCCGCTATCTGCTGCACGGTCCCACCATCGATGACGCGGCGGACGGCCTGGTCGGACTTCCCCAGGTTGATCGCGTGCTCTACGCGATCAAGGCCAACCCTCACCCGGAGGTCCTGCGCCGGCTGCACGCCCGCGGGATCGGCTTCGAGTGCGTGTCCAGCGGCGAGATCGATCGGGTGTTCCAGGCGGTCCCCGACGTCGATCCGGACATGGTGCTGTTCACGCCCAACTTCGCCCACAGGGACGAGTACGCCTACGCCTTCATGCGGGGCGTGCGGGTCGGCCTGGACGCCTTGCACCCGCTGCGCCACTGGCCCGAGCTCTTCGCTGGCCGGCGCATCCAGGTGCGGGTCGACCCGGGCACCGGTCGCGGCCACCACGAGCACGTCCGTACCGCCGGCGCTCGCTCGAAGTTCGGCATCGCCGAGGAGGCCCTGGTCCAGGTCCGCGCCCTCGCCGCCCAGCACGACATCACCGTGGTCGGCCTGCACGCCCACGCCGGCTCGGGGATCCTGACGCCCGAGCACTGGGCGGAGATGGCGGTGACCCTGTCGCGCATGGCAAAGGGCTTTCCGGATCTGCAGCACCTCGATCTGGGCGGCGGGCTCGGCGTTCCCGAGAAGCCCGGTCAGGCGGCGCTGGATCTGGCGGCGCTCGACGCCGGACTGGCGCGGGTCCGCGAGGCGCACCCCGGGCGGGAGCTGTGGCTCGAGCCCGGCCGCTACCTGGTCGCGCTCGCCGGCGTGCTCCTCGCGCGGGTGACCCAGGTCAAGCAGAAGGGCGCCATCCACTACGTCGGCGTCGAGACCGGCATGAACTCGCTGATCCGGCCGGCGCTCTACGGTGCCTGGCACGACGTCGTGAACCTGTCGCGCCTGGACGAGCCGGCGACCGAGCGGGTCACGGTGGTAGGCCCGATCTGCGAGAGCGCGGACACGCTGGGCCGGGACCGGATGCTGCCGCCGACGAAGGAGGGGGATGTGCTGCTGATCGACGTCACCGGCGCCTACGGGCGGGCGATGTCGAGCGAGTACAACCTGCGGATGCCGGCGGCGGAGATCGTCGTGGAGTGATCGGCGGGGAGTCGCGTTGCCGCAGGCGACGGTGTGGCGGGTCGAGATTCGCTGCGGGGAGTCGTGGTGCTGCGGGCGACGGTGTGGCGGGTCGGGATCCGCTGGCGGGGAGTCGCGTTGCTTCAACCAGGGGAGTGGAGGG
>CALATR010000794.1 GCA_937891875.1 uncultured Pseudomonadota bacterium
CATGGCCGTCGCCCAGGCCCACACGATGCGCACCGGCGCGTTCCCCCGAGCCACGATCGTGTCGAGCGACCGCGCGGCCGCCGCGGACAGCCCCCGCCGATCGAGCACCAGCGCACGGCCCACGAGCCCCTCGACCAGGCCCGGCTCCCCGGCCAGCGCCTCGGTGAACGACTCTCCCGCCCAGTCCAGATCGGCAGTTCGCAGGCCGAGATTCCCCCGGCGAAGCAGCACGGCGGGGACGGGCGGCAGCGCCATCAGGCTGGCCCGCGCCTCCGTGAAGCGCCCCTCGAACTCGAGCACCGACACCGCGACCAGCCCCGCGTCCAGGGTCGCTGGCGCCCGCCCCAGGCTCGCCCGCGCCTCCCCGGGTCGGCCCAGCCGCAGCCACGCCTCGGCGATCACGATCCACGCGGGATCCCCCGCGGACGGCAGGCGCGCGCCGAAGCGGGCCAGGGCCTCCTCCGGGCGGCGATTGCGGAGCAGTTCCCGCGCTTGTTCGAGGGTGTACATGCTCCTTGTGTCGCCTCAGTTCACCGCGGCCTTGAATCGCATCACGTCCTCGGGCCGGCCGACCACCACCAGCACGTCGCCGGCGCCCACGTGAGTGTCGGGATCGGGGGCGGTGAGCAGGGTGCCGTCCTTGCGGCGGATCGCGACCACCAGCACCCCGCTGCGCTGGCGCACCGAGAGGTCGCGCAGGCTGCCGTGCCAGGCCTTGGCCTGGGGTCCGACCGCCACGTCCTGGAGCTCCAGGTTGCGGTCGTGGCGGGGGATGACGGTCTCCACGAAGTCGCTGGACTCCGGGGGGGTGAGCGCGTGGGCCATGCGCGTGCCGCCGACCCCGTAGGGCTGCACCAGGCGATCCGCGCCCGCCCGCCGGGCCTTCTCGATGGCGTCGGGATCATCGACCCGGGTCACGATGGCGATGTCCGGGGCCAGCTGGCGGGCGGCGAGGGTCAGGTAGACGTTCACCGTCGACTGGGGGGTGGCGATGGCGATGCCGCGGGCGCGATCGATGCCCGCCTTGCGCAGGGTGTCGTCGTGGGCGCCGTCGCCGAGCAGCGGCACCACCCCGTCGGGCATCTCCTCGATGATCGCCGCGTCCTGCTCGACCACGCAGATCGGGATCCCGCGCGAGAGCAGCTCGTCGACCACTTCGCGGCCCAGCCGGCCGTAGCCGATGACGATGATGTGGTCGTGCAGGCGCTCCATGCGGATCCTCCGGCGTCGCTCGACGAGGTCGTGCCGCAGCCCGCCCTCGACGACGTAGCGGGTGAGCTGGGCGAAGGTGTAGGTGACGAGGCCGAAGCCGACCGTGATCTCGACCAGGGTGAACACCCGGCCGGCGGTCGAGAGCGGGTGCACCTCGCCGTAGCCGATGGTGGTCAGGGTGATGATGACCATCCACAGGCTGTCGAACCAGCCCCAGCCCTCGATGATCCGGTAGCCGACGACGCCGGAGACCAGGGTGAGCACGAGGCCGAGCACCGCCCAGCGCAGCTTCTGGAACAGCATCGGTCAGCCTCTCCCGTCCACGCCGCCGACCGCCGCCCAGTCGGCGAAGACGTGCAGCGGGTCGCACAGGGTGCGCATGGACGCGCTGGGTTGTACGCCGATGAGCAGCCCGTGCACGCGGGCCTGGTGCTGTTCCCGGGCGTGGGCCGCCTGCTCGACCAGGCCAGGAGGCAGGTCGAACGCCCCATCGCTGACGAGGAGCAGATCGGCGCGATCCCAGCCCCGAGTCTCGAGCGTGTCGAGCGCGATCCGCAGGGGCAGGTCGACGTCGGTGCCGCCGGAGAAGCTCATGGCGAGCAGGCGGAGCAGGGAGGGGAGCCCGGTCGGGCCGAGGTCGACCTCGAGGCTCTCGACGTCGCCGGGGCCGCTGAAGAGGATGACCCGGCAGGCACGCCCCTCGTCGTGGGCCGCCCGGGCCACCGCGAGCACCAGCGCCTTGGCCACGTGCTCGGGCGCACCCTGCATGGAGCCCGACGTGTCGAGGCACACGACGACCGGCCCGCGCTCGGGCACCTGGCGGCTGCTGCGCTCGGTGGGCGAGGACTCGGTCTGCACCCGGACCCGCTCGGCGACGCGGCCTTCGTAGCGGTAGACCGCCAGACCCTGCTCGGCGCGGCGGGCGTGCCACAGCAGGCGCAGGGCCGGGTGGGAGAGCAGCGCCGCCTCGGTGGGCAGCATGCGGGAGACGTCATCGCTGCGCTCGATGCCGCGGGCCTCGGTGGGCGCGCGGGGGCTGCGGACCATGCGCAGCTCCTCGACCACCCGCCGCACCGGGTCGACGACCTCCTCCAGGACGCTCGCCTGCTCGGCCCCCTTGGGCGCGTTCATGCGACCGAGCACCCGGACCAGCTCGCGCACCTGGGGCAGGCTCTCGAGCAGGGTCTGCAGGCGGGTGACCTCCTGCCAGCCCGCGTGGCGCAGCACACGATTGCCCAGGTCGAAGCCCAGGGCCAACGCCAGCTTCAGGTCGCCGAGGATGTCGGACAGTCGCCGCCAGGCGCTCACCCGCTCGGCCCAGCGGGCGTCCAGACGCTCCGACAGGGCCGGGTAGACCTGGTCCATCACCAGCCGCATCGCCTCTGCCTGCAGCCGCGCCGCGTGGGCCGGGTCCACCGCCGCGTCGCCGGGCGCCTCCCCGCTCTCCTGCACCCCGACCGACGCGCTGGTGTCCGCCTTGGGGTCCTCGCTGCCGCCCCCCCGCGCCTCCCCGGTCCTCGAGGAGCCCACGTCGGTCGACGCGCCTCCCGCCGAGGTGCCCGGCTGGGCCGCCTCCTCCTCCCAGGGCATGAGCTGCTTCAGCTTCACCGCCGCGAGGTGCTCGGCGATGGCCTCTCCGTGGGTCGCGGCCAGATCGGCGACCGCCGCCGCGACGTCCAGCAGGATGAGATCGACCAGCTCGGGCTCGCCGGGGGTGAAGGGCAGGACGCCGAGCGCTTCGATCGCCCGGGCCATCGCCTGGAACAGGCCGGGACCTGGCCAGGGAACGTCCTCGATCGGCGTCGAAGGCCCGATCTCGGGGACTGTTCCCCGCAGGAGTGCGCTGCGCCAGGCACGGATCCCCGCCACTCGGTCCCGAAGCGCGCCGACCGGGTGCACGACAACGGGGCCGAACAGGGACTCCGGCAGGTCGTCGAGCTCGGCGTAGGCCCGCTCGAGCGCGTCCCCGGCGAGCCCCCGGGACGCCATCAGCCCTCCCGGACGGGCAGGGCGGCGTAGCCCTCGGAGAGCGCCTGCAGCCGGGCGAGCAGGTCGGTCGCGGCCTTCGCGGAGGCGTCGAGGGTGCCCTCGGCGTCGTCGACCACGTCGATCGGCACCCAGACGTGCTCGCGCACCACCTGCAGGGAGGCGCGGCGCTCGGCGAGGCCGTCGAGGTAGGCCTGGACCGTTCCCGACAGCTCGGCGAGCTGGTCGAGCCAGCCGCGGATGTGGGCGCCCGGGTGCTGCTTCGGGCCCATCGCCGGCTTCAGCTCGGTCACCTCGGTGAGGCGGTTCGCAGGATCGGCCAGGTAGGCGAAGCGACCGGACCAGGCGCGGAAGAACTGGCCGCCGCCGTCCTCGTCGTACAGGTCGAGGCCGTCGAGCTCGGACTCGGAGTAGCCGCTGCCGTCGGGCTTGGTGCGGCTGGGGCGCGGCTCGCCGTAGGAATCGGCGGCGGGAGCCAGGTACAGCGGCGCCCCGCCGCGGTTCACGAGGGGACGGTGCTCGCTGGACGCGGTCGTGAGCGAGCCGTCGGTCGCCGTGAAGAGCGGGTTGCCGTCGGCATCGGTCTGACGCTGCAGCGCCGTGCGGGCCTCCTCCAGGCGCTCCTCCCACGCCGCCACCATCTCCAGCAGCCGGGCCGGCGAGGTGGCGCGCAAGGTCCCCACCCGGGCAGCCCACCACTCGGCGATCTGGCGCCTCTGAGCGGGATCTTCCCACACGACGTGCTGGAGCAGCCACGCGTCCCAGACGCTCGCCTCGGACCGCCCGTCGGTGTGGGCGGCGACCTGCAGCAGCTGCACCACCTTGCGCAGGCGGCGATCCGAGAACGGGATCCCCTGCTCGGCGAGGTAGCGGCGGAGATCCTTGAGCAGATCGCGCAGATCGGCGGACAGGGCGACCCCCCGGGAGCCCCGCTGGAGCGCGTTCAGCTCCTCGGCGGACAGGCGCAGGGCGTCGGGCACGGTGCCGTCGAGGCGGGTGTCCAGGTCGAGCAGGCCGTCCACGCCATCCTCGCTGACCGGCCCGACGTACAGGCGCAGCAGGAAGCGGTCGTACAGCGCGTCGAGCTCCTCGCCCTCGGGCAGCTCGTTGCTGGCGCCGACCACGGTGATGAGCGGCGTGTCGTGGCGCTCGCCGTCGTTGTCGAAGGCGCGCTCGTTGAGCAGGGTGAGCAGCGCATTGAGGATCGCGCTGTTGGCCTTGAAGATCTCGTCCAGGAACGCGACCGCGGCCTCGGGCAGGTAGCCCTTGGTCTGGCGCACGTAGCGGTCCTGCTCGAGCCCGCGGACCGATAGCGGCCCGAAGAGCTCCTCGGGCACGGTGAAGCGGGTCAGCAGGCGCTCGAAGTAGGTCGCGTCCGAGAATGCGCCTCGAAGCCGCCTTGCGAGCAGGGACTTGGCCGTGCCTGGCGGGCCGATGAGCAGCAGGTGCTCGCCGGCGACCGCGGCCAGCAGGCCCAGGCGCACGGCGACGTCGCGCTCGACCAGGCCCTGCAGCAGGTGGTCACGGATGGCGATCAGGCGGGTCTTGTCGTCCACGGGCGCTCCCGCCGACGCTCGCTCACTTCGGATCGAGCTTCGGCGTGTACGGGATGGTCGGCGAGACCTCGAGGGCCTCGTGGCAGGAGCCGCAGCTGGCGAGCACCTTGGCGTAGGCGGCGGCGCGGCCGTCCATGTCGTCGGCGGCGAGCCCCTCGGCGGCGGCCAGGTGCACCTCCTGGCCGCGCTCGCCCAGGGCCTCGGGGGTGCTGCCATGGCCCAGCTCCGCCTCGCCGAGCGCCTTGGCGCCACGATCGTAGAGGTCGGCCTGGTTGGAGACGAGGCCCTTCCACATCAGATCTGCCGCCCAGGCGTGGTGCTTCATGTGGGCCGGCACGTCCTCGCCCTCCGCGGGCGGCGCAGGAACGGCGTAGAACTTCGGTCCAACGCCGACGAACGCGTGACAGTCGCCGCAGGCACGCGCCACCTTGGACAGCGCGGTCGCGCCGGCGGCGAGATCGGCCGCCTCGCTCACCTCGGACGCCTTCACCCGCAGCGCCACCTGGTTGTCCATCCACGGCTCGGGCAGCCCCTCGATGCGCGGCTTGCTCGCGAGCCCCGAGGCAGCCTCCTTCGCCCCGGCGAGATCGCCACGCATCAGGGCGGTGTGAGCGGTCGCGGTCAGCGACAGGTTGCTGTGCATGGAGTCGACCAGGGCGTCCGATGGGGGCGGCGGGGCCGCGGTCACCTCGGGTTGTGGGGTCGGGGCGCGGCCACAGGCTGACAGGACCAGCACCACCGCGACGAGCGAGAGTCGCACGAACACCTCCGCGACGTTGATTACCATACGGCCCGATGACGGTGGACCCGCTCTCCTCTCTCCGGCCTCGGCTCTCGCCCCTCGTGGGCCCGGAGCTCGATGCCCTGTGGAGCAGCTTCCGCAAGCGCTACCCCGACGGGGACATCGGCTTGTTCCTCGCTCGCCTGCGCCGCGCGGGGCGACTGACCGACGAGCAGGTGACTCGCCTGCTGCTGTCCGAGGAGGTGACGATCACCTTGTCCGAGGCGGGTGCCCCTCCCCCACGCAGCGGCGGTCGGCGCTGGGGCGAGCTCGGCAAGCTCGGTGAGGGCGCGATGGGCGAGGTCTGGCTCGCGACCGACCCCGCCCTGCGCCGCCAGGTCGCGGTCAAGCGCCTGCGCGCCGAGCTGGCCGATCACCCCGATCTCGTCCGCCGCTTCCGGGCCGAGGCGCAGATCACCGCCCAGCTGGATCACCCGGGGATCCTGCCGATCTACGGGCTCGCCATGCGCGAGGACGGCCAGATCGAGTACGCCATGCGCCTCATCCGCGGCCGCACCCTCGACGACGTGCTCCAGCAGGCCCGGGTCGCCCACAAGGAGCGCAGCATCCACGAGGACCTGGCGCTCCCCGCCCGCCTCGAGCTCTTCCTGCACGTGTGCGACGCGATGGCGTACGCCCACCAGCGCGGGGTGCTCCACCGCGACCTGAAGCCCGAGAACATCATGGTCGGGAGCTTCCACGAAGTGACCGTCATGGACTGGGGCATCTCGAAGCTGGTCCAGGCCGAGGACGAGGAGCTGGCGGTGCAGCTCTCGGAGGACAAGGCCAACCGCACCCAGCTGGGCATGGCGATCGGCACCCCCGCCTACATGTCGCCCGAGCAGGCCCGCGGCGAGAACGCGACCCTGGACCCGCGCAGCGACCAGTACGCCCTGGGGCTGATCCTCCAGGAGATCATCACCCTGCGTCGGGCGATCTCCGGCAAGACCGTGCACGAGATCCTCTACCGGGCCCAGGAGGGCGAGCGGGACCCGGTCAAGGCGTACTCCAAGCTCGAGCCGGTGCCGAGACCCTTGCGCGCCATCCTCGACAAGGCCTGCGCCCTGGCCCCTGCCGATCGCTATGCCACGGTCGAGGACCTCGGCGACGACGTGCGCCGCTACCTCCGCGACGAGTCGATTGCCGCGGCACCGGACTCGATCCTCGGTCGCATCCACCGCTGGGTCGGCCGCCACCGCACGTTCATGATCAACGCGGTCCTCGGCGTCGCCCTGCTGTCCCTGCTCGGCTTCATCCTGACCGTCGGCGCCGCCCTCGCCCTGTTCGAGCTGGACCGCAGCATCGGCGCCGAGCGACAGCAGGCCGCCCAGCGCGTGCTGGGCAGAGTGGCGGTCCAAGGCCAGAAGATCGACGGGGTGCTCCTCGAGTACGAGGGCCTCGTGCACGGCGCCGCCTACTCGGTCGAGCAGGCCCTGGCGGCCCCGCCGGTCGACATCCCCATCTACACCGAGGACGCGTTCCTGGACCCGCGGCGCGCCCCGCCGGACCTGGGCTGGCAGGAGCACTACCACGCCGACGTGAGCCTCGATCACCCGATCCTCAAGCTCGCTCCAGGGGTCTCGGAAGACGACGTCCACGGCCGTCTGCTCCAGCTCGCGAGCGTACAGCCGCGCTTCTGGCAGGTCATGCTCGAGTCCGAGCGGCGCGGCCTCATCTACTCCGACGCCGAGGCCCAGCGCTTCGTCATCGGCGAGACCGGGGTGCCGGTGGTGTGGGTCATCGCCGCGATCGAGGAGGGCATCATCGTCGGGGTGCCGGGCAAGGCGGGCTACCCCGACGGCTACGACCCCCGCGAGCGCAGCTGGTACCGCGGCGCCGTGGGCGCGGACGGGGTGTTCTGGGACGAGCCCTACGTCGACGCGAGCGGCATGGGTCTGCTGGTCTCCTGTGCCCTCGCCGTCCGCGACTCCGAGGGCCGGATCGTCGGCGTCGCCTCGCTCGACCTCGACATCGACCGCCTCGCGAGCGAGCTGCTGGCCGCGGACGACCTGCGGGTGCCCGACGCCGAGGCGTACCTGGTCGACACAAAGGGAACGATCAAGCTTCGTTCTTCCCTGTCCAGCGGCGACGTGTCCCGCGCAGGTGCCGAGAAGCTGGACCTGCACCTGTGGGAGGCGGTGGTCGAGCACGACGCCGCCACCGGCCTGGTCGAGGTCGACGGCGAGATGGTGGCCTGGGTGCACCTGGCGGCCACCGGCTGGATCTACATGGTGCGCGGCGACAAGGCCTCGCTGCTGCGCGGACCCGGCGAGTACACCGGCTGGTGAGGCCGAGCCTCCAGGTGGGTCTCACTCGTCGCGGGGCATGACCGAGAGCTGGTCGAGGTCGGGCACGGCGCGATCCCGGGACACCGGGCCCGGCACACCCAGGTGGAGGATCCGGCTGCCCGCCCGGGCGACCGGGTTGGCGCTCTTGCCGACGACGACGCCATCCTCGGGAGCACGGTAGGTGCGGATGACCTGGCCCCACGGGTCGATCAGGCGAGCGATGGCCTGGCCCTTCGCGATCCGAGCGGCGCAGTCCGGGAGCACGGTGAGCATGCCGCCGGTGTCGGTGTAGAGCCAGTAGGAGCGCACGCACTCGGTCGCCTGGCCCAACGCCTCCTCCTCGTCCGGCTCGACCATGCCCAGGGTCTCGAGGATGTCGCGCAGGCCGATCCGGGACAGCCGCACCAGGTCCTTGTCGAAGATCTGCGGATCGCCGATCTCGACGGTGATGGACGGGATCCCCAGGTTCTCGGCCGATCCACGCAAGGTCATGTCCTTGCTGGGGTTGTGCACGATGATGTCGGCGCCCACCAGGCGAGCAAGGTGGGCGGTGGTGGCGTTGGCGAGGTCGGCGCGCACGTAGAAGGAGTTCACCCGGCCGAAGCTGGCGGTGTGCAGGTCCAGCAGCACGTCGAAGCGGCTGATCACCCGGGTGAGCAGGCGGTGGGCGTAGATCTGGGACTCGTTGCCATCGGCGCGCCCGGGGAAGACGCGGTTGAGGTCCTCCTGGTCGGGGTAGCGACGCTGGTGGCGGGTGAAGGCGGGCACGTTGGCGGGGGCCACGCCGACCACGGTGCCGCGGAGACGCTTGGGATCGATACGCCGGAACAGGGCATGGATCGCCGGGATTCCGTTGAGCTCGTTTCCGTGGAGCGCGGCGGTCAGGCCGACCACCGGCCCGGGCTTCGTGCCCCGGGCGACCAGGGTGGGCACCCGCACGGTCCGCGAGGCGCTGTCCTCGATGAGGCCGATCGCGAGCCGGCTGACCTCGCCGGCGGGCAGGGTCTCGATGTCGAGCTCGTCGACGTAGAGCGGCAGCTTGGCGGGGAAGATCTCGATCCAGTCGGCCATGGAGCCTCCAAGCCCTCGACTATAGGCGCAGGCCCGACGCACCGCGCTGGTCGATCACGCCCCCCGCCGGCCGCGCCCCACCTCGCGCTTGGGGCTGGTGCGGGGCGGCTCGATGTTGGCGGCGTACACGAGCCGCATGACCCGGAAGCGGTGGGGGCGGAAGGGCTCGGCGAGGGCGAACATCTCGTCATCGGTGGTGGCGCGATCCTCGCCGGTGAGCGCGTAGCGGAGCGTGCGGGGCAGGTGCACGTCGCCCGGGGGCAGGGCGTCGGGATCGCCGAGGTGCATGCCCAGCACGGACTCGGCGGTCCAGGGACCGAGCCCGGGGAGCGCCTGCAGCCGGCGGAGGCGGCCGGGGCGGTCCATGGCGTACGCCTCTCGCAGGCGCTCCGCGTGGCGACCGACCAGGACCAGGGTCCGCGCCCGGCGCTCGCCGAGCCCCCACCTCTGGAACATCCACGATGGGGTGGCGGCGAGGGCGGCGGGGGTGGGCGGCACCCGCAGGGGCAGCGGCCCGGGAGCAGGCTCGCCGCGGGCCTCGACGAGCCGACGCCAGGTGCTCGCCGCCTCCATCCAGGTCCAGAGCTGCTGGAGCACGACCCGCACCAGGCTGCCGTAGACGTCGCCATTGTCGGACAGCCGCACCCCCCGATGCACCTCCGCCAGGCGCGCGATCTTGTCGTGCGCGGGCTGAAAGGCGTCCGGGTCGTCGTGCAGGCCGAGGAAGCGCGGCGCCTGGGCGATGGCGGCGTCGGCGCCGGGACCCCAGGCCTGGGCGCGCAGGTGGTCAACCCGGTCGCGCACGTGCAGGGTGGCGGGGCCGTCGGGGGTGAGCCACGCGCGGAAGACCTCGCGATCCCGCGCCTTGAACGTCGGATCCCGCCCGCCGGTTCTCTGGAAGCGGACGGTGTCCCACAGGCCGTAGGTCTCGGGGCGATCGAAGCGGGCGGAGGCGTCGGCCATGGGCCAGTGGCTATCCGGTCTCCCACATCTGGAGGAAGCGCTTGAAGCCTTGCTCCTTCGCCGGGTGTCTCTCGTACACGGCCATGACGAAGTGCTGGAGGGTGCCGTAGCGCCAGGTCATGTCCATCACCGCGTCCAGCGCGTCGGCGTCGCTGCCGCCGGTCGGCACGTCGGACGCGTTCACTCCGGCTCCGGCGGCGAACGTCGCGATGTTGGTCGCTCGCACGTTGCAGTCGCGGAGGAAGTTGAAGAGCTCGCGGTACTCCTGCGACCCCTGGCGGATCCCCCGGCGGGCGGAGGCGGTGGATAGCACGCCCCTCGCCTCCCGGTCGAGCCATGCAGGGCGCGGATCCAGCTCGAAGCATAGCTTCAAGGACCATATCTCGGGGTTTCGCCCCAGCTCCCACATGGGCTCTGCGACTCCCGGCTCCGACGTCTGCACCCCCCAGACGACACCTGAGCGGAGGTCCACGAGGGGGGCTCCGCGGCAGGACGCATCGCTCGCACAGTCATGGATGAGGTGAGGCACGTCGCCGCCCGACATGCGCACGGCCACCCCCGGGCGCAGCTGGACCCGGCCGGCCTCGTCCAGCGTGACCAGGGCGAGCGCGCGATTGACCAGCTCCCGCGGCTGACCCGCGGCGAACCGGATGGACGGGAAGCTGTTCTCGGCGACCTCGACCGCGAGCACGCCAACGTCGAACGCGCGGTGCACGAGCTGAAACCTCGCTCGGAACAGCTCGGAGCCTCGCGCCCGATGCTGCGCCGCCGAGAAGTCCACCAGCGGCCACGGCGAGGCGTTCCCCGAACCGTTGAGCATCAACGCGTCGCCGGCCTCGACGGCGACCAGCACCTCGTCCTCACCCGCCCGGGCGACCAGCGCATGGCCCAGGTCACGCCTGCCCGTCCGGTCGAGTGCCAGCAGCCGTCCCAGGTTGCCGGCAACGCTGCGGAGGGCGTTGTCGACGGTGGGATGGGTGAGGATCGGTCGCCATCCGCCGGCGACCTCGTCCTGCAGCAGGACGGGCCGCTGCGGATCCGTGCCGCTTGGAATCGGTGTCTCACCCGTATCATCGACGATCCGCACCCCATCACCCTCGTAGGCCGCGGTCAGGGGTCGAGCGCTGAGCGCACCCGAGTCCAGCGCATCCAGGACCGCCAGCGCCGTGCTCGCGGGGAGCGCGTGGTTGATCTCGAGGTAGCGCCCAGCGATCTGCAGTCCGACCACGTGTCCGGTTGTCAGGTCCACGACGGGCGCGCCGCCGCACCCTCCGAGCGTCGTCGCGTTGTGGTCCAGAGTGGGGCCGACCGCCGCCCCGAGGTTCCGACGCTCCTTGCTGCCGACCACCCGACCCGGCATGAGCCGTTTGACTCCGTACGTATGGCGAAAGATCTCGTCAGCGATCCGCCCATCGTTGCGCAGGTCCCGGTCGGGGTAGCCGATCACCGCCACGTCTGCGGATGGCTCGGGCAGCTCCGCGCCCAACGTCGCCGGGGTGCGGTCTACCGGCGCAGCGAGCCTGCCGAGGCAGAACCCGGAGTCCGGTGGGCCATCGATCAGCTCGACCAGGTTCGATCGATCGGTCTCCGCCCTCCCCACCTCGCGACGAAAGTCCACCCTGACGGGCTCGTCGTCGCGAACATAGGCAGCGAGGTTGCCGACGATGAGCACCAGATCCGGGCGGACGAGCATACAGGTCCCGACGAACTGCAGGCGGTCGCTCCCCGGGGTCTCGAGCCTTCCGGTAGCCCGGATCACCCGTCGCAGGCGCTCCCGGACCTCCGGTTCGCCGAGCCTCGCCCAGGCTCCGCCGTCCGGCGCCTCGTAGTCGTCGTCCACGATGTCGAAGGCCGGTCGCAGCTTCGGCAGGATGATCGCCACGTGTCCTCCTGCGGCCAGCATAGGACAGACCCGGGGTTCAGCCCGCCTCCCCCGCCACATACAGCCAGCGCCCGTCCACCCGGCGGAACGTGCTGCGCTCGGTGAAGCCCACGTCGCGGCCGCCCTGGGTGAGCTCGGCGCGGAAGGTCACGGTTGCCTCGTCGCCCACCGGATCGGGCGCGTCCACGATGGTGAGGCCGTCGAAGCGGGTCGCAGCGCAGAACGCGGCCAGCTCCTCCGCCCAGGCC
The DNA here is from genome assembly GCA_937891875.1 of uncultured Pseudomonadota bacterium. GTDB lineage: Bacteria > Myxococcota_A > UBA796 > UBA796 > REDI01. The sequence goes on from CALATR010000794.1 coordinate 11,988, forward strand.
GCGCGATCGGACTGCCAGTGGGGACCGAAGGGGTGGGTGGTGTCCTGCACGTAGGCGACGAGGCCCTTGGCGTAGGCGGCGTAGCGGCTGCGCATCAGGGCGAGGGGGGTCGGCGCCGGTCGACCCGCATGCAGAGGTCCGCAGCAGCGCTTCTCGAGCTTGCGGCTGTGGCAGCGACAGCGGGCCATGCAACCTCCGGGGGCGCAGTCTATGGCCGTCTCGGCTACGCTGCCCGAACCTGCGAGGTCCCGGTGACGTTCTCCGCCTTCTCCCCCGACATGCTCGCCTTCCTGCGCGAGCTCGCCGCGAACAACGACCGCGACTGGTTCAAGGCCAACCAGAAGCGCTACGAGCGGGACGTCCGCGAGCCCGTCCGCGCCTTCGTCCGCGCCATGACGCCGGTCCTCGACGAGCACGCCCCGGCGCTGACCGCCGACGATCGCAAGGTCGGCGGCTCGATGATGCGCCCCCAGCGCGACACCCGCTTCAGCGCCGACAAGACGCCCTACAAGGTCCACGTGGGCGTGCAGTTCCGCCACCAGGGCGGCAAGGACGTGCACGCGCCCGGCCTGTACCTGCACATCCACCCGGACGAGCTCTTCGTGGGCCTGGGCATGTACCGACCGGCGTCGGCGGACCTCAAGAGCATCCGCGAGCGCATCAGCGCCGAGCCCCAGGCCTGGACCGAGATCGTCGAGGATGAACGCCTGAAGTCCGTGTGGTCCATGGGCGATCGCGACAACCTGCTGAAGAGCAAGCCCCGCGGGTTCGACGCCGACGACCCGATGATCGACTGGCTGCGGATGAAGTCCCACATCCTGGTCCGCGACCTCGAGCGCGACGAGGTCTTCAGCCCGGGCCTGCCCGAGCGCATGGCCGGGTGGCTGCAGTCCGGGAGTCGCCACGCCGGGTTCCTGTGCGAGGCGATCGGGCAGCCGTGGTGAGCCCGTGAGCCTGCCCGCGCCGCCGGGGAGGTTCCGATCGGATCTGGAGGGGGTGGCGCTGGTGTCTCCCTCCACCCTGCCGATCGCGATGGTCGGCCTGTGGACGCTGCTGGCGATCCTCGCGGGCATCACGTTCCTCGTCGCCGCCGCCGACCTGTGGACCGCCGCCGCCGCCCTGGCCACACTCACCGCGGTCCCGCTGCTGTGGTCGCTGTGGATCGTCCACCGGAGCCGGAAGGCCGAGCTGCGCATCACGTCGAACCACGCGATCTTCCGCCGCGGACGTCAGGAGACACGGATCCCCCTGCATGCGGTGACAAGGGTCGAGGAGGCGAGCGCGCCCGACGGGACCGGGGGGCTCGCGGTGCACTGGTGGGACGGCCACCAGGACCACAGACACCTGGTCGCCTGGCGCCTCACCCCCGAGGAGCGCGCCTGGCTGAAGCAGGCACTGACCGACCGGATCGAGGGCGGGCCGCGGGACCGGGAGAGCGAGAAGGCGCTGGATGCGCTGCGTCAGGGCGTGGAGGTGCGGTGAGCCTGCCGGGGACGAAAACCCGGCGGGGCTCGAGGTTCATCAACTGGAGCAGCACTGCTCGGCACAGAGGCGCCGAGGCGCAGAGTGCTCCGGCGGTCTGCCGCGGGTGCTTCGGCGTTGGCGAGCTCGAAGAACTGCTCGCCGCCGCGCACCGACCAGAGGTCTCGAGTCTGGGGCCGGTCGATGACGCCAGCGTTCGGGCCGCCGGCGGCCTCTCTCCCTCCTACGCGAACCGGATCCTCTAGATCGGAGGTTCCTCCATTGCAGTAGCGCGACGGCGGGGCACTCGGTCCGTGGGACGGGAGAGGCGGCGGACTCACGGGGTCAGGACGTCAGGGGTTGGACTTTCACGCGGCAGGATGCAACCCCTCTCGTCCTGACCCCCGTGGTCGTCTTCGTGGTGAG
>CALATR010000795.1 GCA_937891875.1 uncultured Pseudomonadota bacterium
CTCCTCCTCGGCGAGCCGACCGAGCAGGGCCTTGGGCTCGAGCGCGATCAAGTCGGTGCAGTCGACGTCGCTGGTCTCGGTCTCGAAGGCGAGCAGCCCGGAGAAGCCCTCGGACTGGTCGACGTCGATCTCGACCCAGGTCTCGGGCGGCGGCGGCGGCGCGCCGTCGGTGATCATCACCTCGCCCCTCTTCTCGCGCTTCTTGCGGCGACGCTCCTCCTTCCTCGCTTCCCTCTTCGCGAGCTTCGCCTGCTTCTTCGCCTGCTTCTCGGCAGCCTTCGCCGCCGCCGCCTGCAGCGCCTCGAGCCGCGCCGCCTCGGCAGCCTTCTCCGCCTCCCGGTCCGCGGCGAGCTGCTCCCGGCGCGCCATCTCCGCAGGGTCGATCTCCACCTTCTTCGTGGGGTCCAGCGAGAGATCGGGCTCGGTCCACCACTCCGGCGCGATCAGCTGACCGTCGTCGCCGCGGAGGACCTTGTTCGGGAACAGCCCGCTGTCCATCCAGAACGAGTCGATGACGATGCCGTCCTTGTCGACCACCTGGACGAAGTTCGGGGACTCGAGGATGCCCTTGGGCTCGAGCACCAGCCAGCCGTTGACCAGCACGCCGCCGTCCTTGGGCGGGTAGAGGAACGCGCCCTCGGGCCCGGTGTACTCGGGCTCGCCGTACTCCTCGAGGCTCATGCGGAAGGGGTGGTCCTCCCCCATGTCCTCGGGCCAGGGCACGTTCGCCTTCTGGTTCGCCAGGTAGGCCCAATACTGGACCGTCAGCTCGTCCTGGTCGAAGAACGCGGCCAGGGCGTTCTGCCGGGCGAAGCGCGCCACGTGGTTCGGGTGCAGGCGGTCCTGGGTGCACGGCAGCTGCGCGTAGGTCAGGTCCAGCACGTTGCGAAACATGTCGAGATCGAACTCGCCCAGCGCCTGATCGGCCTTGTTCATGTTGGACACGAACTGGTTGACCGAGAACGCCGCCTCGCAGTCGTCCGCCGCAAGGGCAGGGCCCCCCGCGACAAGCGACGCGCCAGCGATGAAGGCAATCGGTGCGATCAAGTGGGTGACGAGGTGGGCGACAGCGCGCATGGAAGCGGGCTCCGAGCACGAGGGTTGGCACGTGGACGACCACGCGGCGGGGGCCGAGTATACTCCACCCGACGGTCACCACGCAGGAGGACCCATGCCTCGCCTCTCGACCAGCTTGCTCGTCTGCGCCGCGGTGGCGCTCGGCAGCACGGTCGCCTCCCCCGACGCGCTCGCCGGAGAGCGCGGCCGCACGGTCACCGTGCACGTGGTCGACACCCTCGGCAACCCGATCAAGAACGCCAACGTGCGCGTTCCCGGCACCGAGGGACGGACCCGGGTCAACGGCAACGGCGACTGGACCATCACCGAGAAGGACAAGCTCTACACCGTCGAAGGTGACGAGTTCCTGTTCACGAAGAACCTGATGGCCGAGTTCCACGTCAGCGCGCCGGAGTTCCACGCGCGGTCGGTGCAGTACCGGATCCGCGGTCGCATGAACTACGTCACCGTCGCTCTGCGCAAGATGCCCGAGCCCACGGAGCCGCTCGAGAAGACGGACGACCAGGATCTGCTGATCCGCTGGTTCCAGCGCACCGAGGTCGAAGAGGCCCCCGAAGGCGCGCCACCGCCCGATCGCGCGCCGGAGCCCGAAGGCGGCTGAGCGTGAACGCTCGCGCGAGGCTGTACCTCACACTGGGGCGGCCGATGGAATAAGCGCTGATACCTCCGAGGTACCCGATGCGCTTTGTCCTGCTGCCCTCCGTCCTGTTGCTCGCCGCCTGTGATGGCGACCAGGGCCTCGTCGTGCACAACGAGGATCCCACCGCCACCTTCACCGCACCCCAGGACGGCGCGACCGTGCTGGAGGGGCGGACCGTGACCCTCACCGGACGCGTGTCCGACGACAACGACCGCCGCAGTGAGCTGGTCGCCGGCTTCGAGGTGGAGGGCCGCGCCCTGTGCGCCAAGGGACCCCCCGCCGAGGGAGGCGAGGTGCGCTGCGACACCACCTTCCCCGCCGGGCAGACCGTCGTGACCCTGGTCGTCGTGGACCCGAACGACGCCACCGGCCAGGCGTCCATCACCCTCGACGTGCTGCCCACCGAGGCGCCGGTCGTCACCCTGGCCGCACCCACCGCGGACGGCACCTACTACACCGACCAGCCGATCACCCTGCAGGGCACGGTCGCCGACGCCGAGGACGACGTGCAGGACCTGGACGTCGACGTCGCGTCCGATCTGGCTGGCCCCCTGGACGCCGGGCTCACGTTCGGCTCGGATGGGAGCTTCGACGGGCAGATCTCACTGGACCCGGGCACCCACGTCCTGACCGTCAGCGCGTCCGACACCGACGACAAGTCCGGCAGCGCCTCGGTCATGATCACGGTGCGCGAGCCCAACGTCGCCCCCACGTGCCGGCTGACCACGACGCCCGGCGCCAGCGAGACCGGCCTGAACGCGCGCTTCGACGCCACCGCGACCGACCCGGATCAGGACGACAAGACGCTCGTCGCCACGTTCACCTCGGACCGCGACGGGGAGCTCGGCACCCGCAACCCCAACGCCCGGGGCGAGCTGACGTTCTCGACCACCGCGCTGTCCGCGGGCCCGCACACGATCACCCTGGAAGTGACCGACAACGCCGGCGCCACCTGCTCCGACACCGTCGCGTGGGCGGTCGGCCAGCCTCCCGATCTGACCGTCACCAGCCCCACCGCGGGCGTGCGCGTGACCGAGGGGGACAAGGTCGCCTTCGAGCTGTCGGTCACCGATCCCGACGACCCCGAGACCGACCTCGACGTCACCATCGACAGCGACCGCGACGGGCGCATCGCGACCCTGACCCCGGACAGCAGCGGTGCTGCCGGCATCATCCTGGACACCCTCTCCCGCGGAACCCACAGCCTGACGATGCGGGTCACCGATCCGACCGGGCTGTACCGCGAGGTCCGCCAGACCCTCATCGTCAACGGCGTGCCCAGCAAGGCGGTGATCTCGCTCTCCCCGGACCCCGCCCGCACCGGGGACGACCTGACGGTCAGCCTGGACACCCCCAGCGTCGATCCCGACGGCGACCCGGTCACCTACACCTACGCGTGGCAGCGCGACGGCACGCCGTCCTCTGCGAGCACGACCGCCACCCTGCCGGCGAGCGCCACGGCGAAGGGCGAGACCTGGGCCGTCACCGTCACCCCGTCGGACGGCTTCATCAGCGGCCCGGCGACCAGCACCGCACTGATCATCGCCAACACGGCCCCGACCACGGGCACGCCGACCCTGTCGGACTCCGCCCCGACCGTCGAGGACACGCTCACCTGCACCCCCGTGGGCGCCACCGATGCCGACGGCGACAGCGTCACCCACAGCTACAGCTGGGCGGTCAACGGCACCGCCACCGGCGACTCCACCGCCACCTTCGACGTCTCCACGACGACCCGCGGCGACAGCATCACCTGCACGGTCACGCCCAGCGACGGCACCGACACCGGCACCGCCATGACGTCCGCCGCCGCCACGGTCGGCAACGCCCTGCCCAGCATCTCCAGCGCCAGCGTCAGCCCCTCCGCGCCGACCGCCGACGAGACGCTCACCTGCAGCTACAGCGGCTTCTCCGATCCCGACGGCGACAGCGACAGCTCGACCTACGAGTGGACCGTCGACGGCTCCGTCGTCGGCAGCGCGTCGACCCTCACCGGCAGCTTCGCCAAGGGCGACACCGTCACCTGCACCGTCACGCCCTTCGATGGCATCGACAGCGGCACCGACGTCTCCGCCGACGTGACCGCGGTCAACAAGGCACCGAGCATCACCGGGGTCAGCATCTCGCCGACCACCGCGGACACGACCGACGCCCTCACCTGCTCGTGGACCGGCTTCTCCGATGTCGACGGCGACAGCGACGCCAGCACCATCTCCTGGACCATCGGCGGCAGCGAGGTCGGCACCGCGGCGACCCTGCCCGCGGGCACGGCGAAGAAGGGCGAAGAGGTGACCTGCACGGTCACCCCGTCCGACGGCACCGACACCGGCACCGCCATGGACGCGAAGATCACCCTCGACAACGCCATTCCGAGCGTGTCGTCGGTGAGCATCACCCCCAGCTCGCCGACGGTCGAGGACACCCTGACCTGCAGCTGGACCTTCTCTGATCCCGACGGCGACGGCGACAGCAGCACCGTCGGCTGGACCCGGAGCAGCACCCTGCTGGGCACGGAGACCACGCTGTCGACGGGCTTCGCGAAGGGCGACAGCATCACCTGCACGGTCACACCGAACGACGGCACCGACACCGGCACCACCCAGACCAGCGTCATCAGCATCGTCAACGCGGCCCCCAAGGCGCCCACCGTGAGCTTCTCGCCGAGCGAGTGGATCGACGGGATCACCAGCTTGTCCGAGCTCTCCTGCGTGGCGACGGGCGCGTCCGACCCCGACGGCGACTCGCTCACCACCACCTACGCCTGGTACGTCAACAGCACGCTCACCGCGACGCTGTCGTCGACGCCCAGCGACCTGGACGCCACGCAGTTCACCGCCGAGGACGAGGTCGAGTGCGAGGTCACGGTGGACGACGGCGCCCTGTCGGCGACCGCGTCCGAGACCATCGACATCTTCGAGCAGCCCGACTGGGGCGCCATCCAGTTTCCGTGCTCCCAGACCGCGACGGCCAGCACCTCGTTCGACGTGTACGGCCGGGTCTACATGGGCGGCGTCACCGACGGCAGCGGCATGGGGGCTGGCATCCTGGGCGAGGCGGGCATCGGCCCCGACGGCAGCGACCCCAGCAGCGACCTGACCGGCTGGACCTTCACCGCGGGCGCCTACAACGGCGACCTCGGCAACGACGACGAGTACAAGGCCTCGCTGACCGCGCCGGGCACCGCGGGCGACTACGACGTCGCCTGGCGCTTCTCCGCCGACGGCGGCCTGTCCTGGATCTACGTCGATCAGCACAGCAGCTGCGGTGCCGGGCTCACCGGCTACACGGACGGTTACAGCGCGGCCAACTCCACCCCGTTGACCGTTACCAGCCCCTGAGGGGCGCCGCCCGGGAGACAGCATGGCGCGACGACTGTCGGCTCAGGAACGCCGCCAGCAGCTGATCCGCGTCGGGCGGAAGGTGTTCGCGACCAACGGCTACGAGGGCACGACGGTCGAGGAGATCGCCCGGCGCGCCAAGGTCAGCAAGCCGATCGTCTACGAGCACTTCGGCGGCAAGGAGGGCCTGTACGCCGTGGTCGTCGACCGCTCGATGGCCGACCTCACCGAGCGGATCATCGGCGCCATCCAGCGGGGCACGCCCAGGCAGCGGGTGGAGGGCGCAGCGCTCGCCTTCATGACCTGGGTGAAGGACGAGCCGGACGGCTTCATGGTGCTGCTCCGGGACAAGCCCAACAGCCGGGCCGGGGGCATGGCCGGCCTGATGCACGACCTGGCCGATCACGTGAGCGACGTGTTCGCCGAGCAGTTCGTGGCCAGCGGGTACGACCGCCGCATGGCCGGCCTGTACGCCCGGATGCTGGTCGGCATGGTCGCGTTTGCCGGCGAGTGGTGGCTCGAGACCCGCCGCGCTCCGCCGCCCGAGGTCGTGGCCAGCCACGTGTCCGCCATGGCCTACATGGGTCTGCGCCACCTGCCGTCGGAACCGGCGCCCATCGATCGGTCGACCCTGCTCCCGCCCCCCGAAGAGGAGTCCCCATGAGCGGCGGACACGCCCACGCCGACGTGATGGTCGAGGCCGGGCTGGCCGTGCCCGCCCGCCTGCCCGTGCTGCTGACCTCGCTGATCGGAGCCGGCGACAGGGTGCTCGACCCGACCGACCGCGCCGGCCTGCATCCGCTGGTCATCCCGCTGGTCGGCGAGACCGACGGCTCGGTCATCGGCATGCTGCGCTGGCCCACCCCGGATCCCGGGATGCAGATGCCGCTGGTCCGCCAGCGCCCCGACCACCCCGAGACCCTCGACCTGGTGGCGATCTCGACCGATGCCTGGCTGCACCGCGACCTGGCCATGCGTGAGTCCGCCGGGGAGCGCCTGCCCGACGCGCTGCTCGACGCGGTGAACGCCCCCGGCGAGCTCTACTACGCCGGCCAGCTCGAGGGCTCCGGCCTGCCGCTCAAGGCCTACCTGCTGCTGAAGGTCGGCGAGACCCACGCCTTCTTCGAGGAGCTCGTCGAGGCCCACCTGGACAAGGGCGACGAGACCGCCGCCGCCGTCACCGCCGATCGCGCCTGTCGCCAGGACCACGGCTGGGCCCGCCCGTGGGTCTTCCGCGCCCACCTGCTCGAGCGCCTGGGTCAGCACGACGAGGCCCGCGACACCGCCCGCCTCGCGCTGGCCGAGCCGGTCTGGACCTTCGGCCACCCCTTCGAGCCCCTCGCGCGCCTCGCCGGCTGGCAGAAGATCACGTCCATCGCCTACCAGAAGCTGGCGGACAACGCCGACAAACCGCCCGCGGACCGCGCCGCACACCGCATGGACCAGACCGCCATCGACGGCGGCGACTGGGACGCCATCCGCGACGAGCTGGCCGGGCTGTACCGGGAAGCCGGGCTCGAAGGGGTGGCGCGGCTGGTCCGGGGGTGAGGCTGCGGTAGGCTCTCCCGCACGGAGGGAGCATGCGCGCATGGGCCTGGTCGATCGGAGTGGCCACGGCCATCTCCGCAGCACACGCGGGTGAGCCGCGCGACACGGTGGTGATCGCCGTCGGCGCCGAGCCGGACACCTTCATCCCGCCCCTGTCGAACAGCGCCGCGGGCTACCTGGTGCAGGACCTCATCTACGAGCCGCTGGTCGAGAGCCGGTTCGACTGCCGCCTCAGCTACCACCCGCGGCTCGCCAAGGTGCGCACCGGAGACGACGGCCGGATCGACCTCACCCTGCGCGGCTACGGCGCCTGGCCCGACGGCACGCCCGTGAGCGCCCTCGACGTGCGGACCGCGTGGGACGTCATCGCCGATCCCGCCTACGCGAGCCCGCGGATCGCCTACGTCGACCGCATCGGCCAGCCCATCATCGACGCGCCGAACCGCCTGCACTTCCAGCCACCCGCCCCCCTCGACGAGACCACCGCGCTGTCCATGGCGACGATGTACTACCTGCCGGCCCACCTGGTCGCCGGGCTCGAGCCAGACGCGCTCCGTGACCACCCCCTCGCCCGCTCTCCCATGCCCACCGGCCCGTGGACCCTGGCCGAGTGGGAGCCCCGCCGCCACCTGGTCTTCCGCCCGAACCCGCTCTATCGGGGACCACGCCGCTACCGCCCGCACCTGGCCGCGGTGCGCTTCGAGCTGATCCCCGAGTACGAGACCCGCATCCTCAAGCTCCAGCGCGGCGAGATCGACGTGCTCGAGGGCCTCAGGATCCGGGATCTGGCCCCGCTGCGAGCCGCCCGCCCCGACGTGACGCTGCACCGCCGCGGCTATCGCTTCATGGACTATGTGGCCTGGAACCTCGATCGTGCGCCGTTCGACGACCTGCGGGTCCGCCGGGCGTTCGCCCACGCGGTCGACATCGAGGCGATCATCGCCGACCAGCTCACCGACGAGACCGGCGAGCGCTACGGCCAGCCCGCCGTCAGCACGTTCACCCCCGAGCTGTGCGACCTGCGCCCGGACATCACCCCGCTCGCCCACGACCCCGACCGCGCCCGCGCCCTGCTCGACGAGGCCGGCTGGGTCGACTCCGACGGCGACGGGGTGCGGGACCGGGACGGCGAGCCCCTGACGTTCCGCCTCGTGACCAACCGCGAGAACGAGCGCCGCCGTCGGGCCAGCGCCACGATCCAGGCCGCCCTCGGCGAGATCGGCGTGCAGGTCGACGTCGACGCGATCGAGTTCAACGCCATGATGGGCCGGGCGCATCGGCGCGACTTCGACGCCCTGCTCGCCGGGTGGAGCGCCGCCCTGTTCCCCGATCCCTCGCCCTTCTGGACCACCGGCGCGGGCTTCAACTACCCGGGCTACTCCGACCCCGAGGTCGATGCCCTCATCGCCCGCGGCCTCGCCACGCGCGACCCGGCCGAGGCCGCCCCCATCTGGCAGGAGGTCCAGGAGCGGATCTACGCCGACCAGCCCTACCTCTTCCTCTACTGGCGCGACGAGGTCATCGCGATCGACGGCCGCTTCCAGGGCGCCGAGCCCAACGTGCTCCACGCCTACCCCGACCTGCACCGCTGGCGCGTGCCCGCGGGGGAGGTCAAGTACGGGAAGTAGAGTCTGTGGGGGGCACATGACGAGGTGGATGCGCGCGGCGCTGGTGGCCGCATCGATGCTCTGGAGCGGGGAGGCCGGCGCCTCCGAGCCGGAGGACGACCCCTACGTCGCCATCGCCATCCCCGAGACGCCCCGGTCCATGAACCCGATCCGCGCGCGGAACACCGTGGAGGAGATGGTCTCCGGGCTGCTCGACCTCCCGCTGCTGGACGTGCGCCGGCGCGACGACGGGCGGCTGGTCTTCGAGCCGGGCCTGGCACACACCGCCACGGTCCATGACGACCGCATGGGCGTGACCCTGGACCTGCGCGACGACGTTCGCTGGTCCGACGGCACGCCCGTCCGCGCGGAGGACGTGACCGTCGCCTGGAGGCTCGCCGCTGACCGCCGCAGCGGGAGCCTGCTGCGCCGGGTCGCGGAGCTGCTGGATGGCCTGCCGCAGTCCGACGGCCCCCTCCGGGTCGTGTTCCGCTTCAAGGCGCCCCATCCGCCCGAGCTGCTGCTGTTCACCGCGTCGCGGCTCTACGCCCCCTCGCACCAGATGCGCTCCCTCGACCCTCGTTTCCTTGGCTTGCACCAGCACAATGCCCGACCGCTCGCCACGGCTTCCCTGCGGCTGGTCCAGTACGGGCCGTTCACGATCAACGGGCTCCGGCAGGTGGACCTGGCGCGCAATTCCCAGTTCACCGGGCCTCCCGCGTGGGACACGACCCTGCCGGACGTCATGCTCGGACGTGCCCCGCACAGCGAGAACCACAGCGCTCTCGTCGGTGAGGTCCACGCCATCCTCGACGTGCCTGCCGAGTACATCTCCGCGTCCCGGTACTGGCCCGGCCGCACCATCCAGACCGGAGCGTATGAGGGCTACCTCGCCATCTACACGCTGGACCGGCCGCTGGTGGCAGACCCCCGGATCCGCCGAGCCATCGCCCTGGCGGTCGACGTGGAGCGCATCATGCGCGAGGACCGCGCCGATCGGGATGGCCACGTCTGGGCCCACCGCATGACGGGACCGGTCGCCCCCGCCCTGCGCACCGCCCGATCACGCCAGCGACCGATCCCATGCGATCCCGACCAGGCGCGGGCGATCCTGGAGGAGGCGGGCTGGACCGACTCGGACGGCGACGGCATCCGCGATCGGGACGGCACGCCGCTGCGGCTGGTCCTGCGCGTGCCCGAGCCGGAACCGATGACGTTCGGCGCGTCGGAGTACCTGCTGCACGCCAGGAGCATCCAGCGCGACCTGAGGTCCGTCGGCATCGAGGTCGAGCGCACCTTCTCGGGCGAGAGCGACATGTTCCTATTCCGCGGGATCTTCTCTCCCTACCCCAACCCCGGCTTCAGCTTCTCGTCCGACGGACCCGCCAACTGGTTCGGCTACCACAACGAACGCGTGGACGAGCTCATCGCCCGTGGCGACGCCGCGACCAGACCCCGTCGCTCCGACCGACTCTATCGAAGGGCCCAGAAGCTGATCTACGCCGATCAACCGGCATTGTTCCTCTACTGGCCCGAGCCGCTGATGTGGATCCACAGCGCCATCGACATCCCCGACGACAGCCTGCATCCCCTGCGCGACCTGCACCGCTGGAAGGTGGATCTGGACGGCCTGACCAGGCCCGAGCGAGCGTCGCAGTAGATCCGGAGAGAGGGACCTACAGCTCCACCGTGTCCAGCCCCGGTCCGAACACGTCGACCGGCATCTCGTCGGCACCCTTGGGCGGGGGCTTCGTGAGCGTGCCCGCGATGTCCTGGCCGAAGACGCGGCTCTCGAACTTCACCAGCCAGCCCTCGGACGTGTACCAGGCGGTGTAGGCGAAGCGGGCGTCGGCGCCGGGGCCGGCGGTCCACTTGTAGCCCTCGACCGGGACGGTGGTGCCGGCGACGTCGACCTCGGAGGGGCCGAGACGCTCGACCGTGCCGGGCTGCACATCGCCCGTCTCGGCGAAGAGCAGGTTGGCGTCGGTGAAGCGGGAGAGCGGGACCCGGCTCTCCGGATCGAGCAGATCGGCCGTCGACAGATCCACCGCGCTCAGCGGGAGCTCCTCGGTGTCGGAGCTGCCGCGCTCGGTGACGGTGAGCATCCAGCCCCGGTACGCGCGGCGACCCTGGACCTCGCGGATGGCTCCCTGCTGCTCGATGACGCTGATGAAGCTGGCCGGCCCGATATCGGCGTTGGCGGTCAACTTCTGCCGATAAGCGAAGGACATGCCCAGCATGGACGCGTCGACCCGGGTCTCGGCCTGGAGCGTCCGCAGCTCGACGTCCCCCAGCTGCTCCGAGCGGACCTTCAGCGTACGCTGGCCTACGGACTTGCCGTTGAGCGTCAGGTCCCAGGCGAGCTCCTTGGGGGCTTCCTGGGCATGGACGAGGGAGGCGAGAAGGACAAGGAGCATCGGTGCGTCTCCCGGGAAGAGGCGCGGAGGGGATGAGTGTCCCTGACCCGCCAGGCGCACCCCTGCAACCGCCAGGGGCGGCGGATCCTTCCTCCGCGTTACGCGCACTCGCTCATGGCAACCGATCGCTGGACCCTGGAGAAGGAGTACCGGGAGCGCGTGGACCGCGAAGTCCTCGTCGGCCCGGAGCTCGTGCGTGGACCCCACCGCGTGGCGCTGGCCTACCCGTCGCCGTACCGCGCGGGCATGTCCTCGCTCGGCTACCAGTGGATCCTCCGCCAGCTGCGGGACGCCGGCATCGCCGCCGAGCGGGTCTTCCTGCCCGACGATCCCGACGCGTGGAAGCAGGCCCGCCTGCGCGCCTTCTCGCTGGAGACCGGCGCGGACCTGTCCAGCTTCCCGGTGATCGCGGTCTCCCTCGCCTACGAGCTCGAGCTGGCCGGCCTCGTCCGCCTGCTCGAGGACTGCGGCATCCCCGCCCTGCGCAGGGAGCGCGGTCCGATGGACCCGGCGGTCGTCATCGGCGGACCCCTGACCTTCAGCAACCCGCTGCCCGCCGCCTCCTTCGCCGACGTCATGCTGCTCGGCGAGGCCGACGAGACCACGGTCCCCGCCCTGCAGGCCTTCTTCGACCGCCACGACCGCGAGGGCTGGCTCGACGCCGTCGCCGCCCTGCCCGGCGGGTACGTGCCCGAGCGCATGGGCGCCCGCCTGCCCCCGGTCGCCAAGGCCACCGACGCGCTGCTCCCCGCCCGCTCGATGATCCTGACGCCGGACACCGAGCTGTCGAACATGTTCCTGCTCGAGGGCGAGCGCGGCTGCCACCGCCAGTGCACCTTCTGCGTGATGCGCCGCACGACCAACGGCGGCATGCGCCTGGTGTCCCCGGAGCGGATCCTGGAGCTGGTGCCCGACGAGGCCCCCAAGGTGGGTCTGGTGGGCGCCGCGATCTCAGACCACCCCAAGCTGCCCGACCTCCTCGAGACCCTGGTGGCCGCGGGCAAGGGCGTCGGCGTGAGCAGCCTGCGGGCGGATCGTGTCGCTCGCAAGCCACGGATCGCCCAGCTGCTCCGCGCGTCCGGGGCCCGCACCCTGACCGTGGCGAGCGACGCCGCCAGCCAGCGCCTGCGCCGGACCATCTCCAAGGGCACGACCGAAGCGCACCTGCTCACCTGCGCAGAACAGGCGGGCGACCTCGGCTTCGACGTGCTCAAGGTCTACATGATGGTCGGCGTGCCCGACGAGACGGACGAGGACCTCGAGGAGCTCATCGCCTTCACCCGCCAGCTCGCCGCGAAGAGCCGGGTGGCCCTGGGCATCTCGACCTTTGTCGCCAAGCGCATGACACCGATGGACGGATCGGGATTCGCGGGGATCAAGCCCGTCGAGAAGCGACTGAAGACCATCACCCGCGGCCTGCAGGGCAAGGCCCAGGTGCGGGCGACGTCGGTCCGCTGGGCCTGGGTCGAGTACGTGCTGGCCCAGGGCGGCCCGCTGGCCGGTGAGGCCGTCATGCACGCGGTCCGCGACGGGGGCAGCTTCGCCGACTACAAGCGCGCGTTCAAGCGCCTGCCCCCCGAGGACCACCGCCCGTGGGCGAGCCTGGAAGAGGCACTCGCCGGCTGATTCCCACCGCCTACCGCGCCGAGCCGTCCCAGCCGATCCGGGCGACGAACACGTCCGCCTTGCCCTGGTTCTCCCCGCCGAGGGACTCGAACGTGGCGCCTGCGATGACGACGGCGTCGCCGTGCCTGGCGGCCGACCAGGGCACCGCAGAGGTCGTACCCAGGGTGTCCTGCCACAGGATGCTCCCGTCGCTCAGGTCCAGCACCGCCATGTTGGAGATGAAGCCGCCCTCCACGCGCTCCAGCATGAGCACGAAGACCCGGTCGCCATCGACGAGGACGCGCCGCACGCGCACGTCGTCCTCGGTGGTCCAGTAGCGGGTCCAGACCTTGGAGCCGTCGGACTCGAGGAGCTGCACGAAGGGCTCGTCGCGGCCGCTGCCGGGTCCGTTGCCGTCCAGCAGGCCGTCGTTGGTGACCCGCCCGCCGATGACCATGGCGAGCCCGTCAACCACGGCCACATCTGCGATCTGCACGTTGCCGGTGCCGACCCCGAACGCGTTGACGGGCGTGCCGTCGGGCTTCAGGTGGGCGACGAAGCTGCCCCACGGGTCCTCGCCGGACTGCCCCGGGAAGATGCCCTCCGCGTCGTAGGGCAGGCCCCAGGCCAGGAGGTCCGGGCCGTAGTTGACGGCGCCGTAGAGGTTGATGCCCCGCTCGGTGGACGGGAACCAGTCCGACGCGGTCTGGGTGCTGCCGTCCAGGCTGTAGCGCCCGACGGCGAGGCCGCCGGTGCCGCCCGAGTCGTCGGTGGACGTCGCCATCCACACCTGGTCACCCGCCACGCCAGCCGCGACCGGGGCGTGATCGCCGGCCGCGTCGAGGGGGAACGGGGTGCCCGCCTTGCCCCCGCGGACCGGCACCAGGTACGCGTTGCCGTTGCTCTCGCTCGCGCCGACGTAGACCGTGTCGTCGATCCCGGTGAGCTCGCTCGCCGAGGTCAGGGTGCCGCCGAGGTAGACCGGCCCCTCGACCTCGCCCGAGACAGTCACGCTGAGCAGCGCCGGCTCGGTGTTGGCGCCGAAGATCGTCGACAGGTGCACCGTGCCCTGCGCGTCGACCCAGGCGTCGACGGGATACTCGGAGTCCAGCGTGCCCCACTGCACGATGGTGCCGCCCCAGTCCGTGTCGACGACGATCGGCACCTCGATGAGGCCGACGCCGGCGCTGTTGGTCGCGACCAGGCGCACCCGGCAGTCACCGAGGTAGTCGCTGCTCGCGGTGATCCCGAGCGAGGCCTCGCCCTGGTCCAGGGACACGCAGCCTTCGGGGGTCGCGTCGCTGGTGAGCTCGACCGTCGCGCCGCCGTCGTCCACGGAGAACGCGAGGGAGGTGGAGTCGCCCTGGGCCAGCACGATGCGGTCCGAGGCCATGGTGATCGCCGGGGCTACGGGCTCGGTGTCGGTCTCGCCCGTGTCCGTGTCGTCGGTGCCGTCAGTGACGCCGGTGTCGTCGGGGCAGTCCGTCTCGCAGCCCCCGTCGTCACACGCGCCGAGCACCAGGATCGCAGCGGCCAGCAGCTTCTTCATGTCGCCTCCCCGCAGGGCGTAACGACCGCCCCAGCGGTGCGCACTCGCCCGACGGTGACGAAGAACCCACCGTACCGGGCGCGCGGTCGGTCTTCGGGCCCTCGTGTGGGGCACACCCCGATCCGACCCGCGGATCACCCCCCGGAGTCCCCATGCTGCCCCTGCTGCTGGCAGGCCTGGCGTGCGCGTCGCAGCCGGCCCTCCCCGGCCCCCACCCGCCGCAGCACGAAGAAGAGGCGCACCAGCCCTCTCCTCGACACCACGGGTTCCACACCATCGTCGCGGTCAAGGCGCTGGGCGGCTGGGTGAACCACGACCACCATGGCGAGGCGTCGATCGGCGCGAGCGTCTTCCTCGAGCACGTCCTGATCACGCACGTGCTGGAGCTGGAGCTCGCGGGCGGCTGGGTCCGCCACGGCGGCGAGGACGCGGTGCCGCTGGAGGCGCTGCTCAAGGCGCCGCTGCTGCACTTCGGAATCAATGAGCTGCACGCCGGCGCCGGGGTCGTCGTCGCCGTGCCCTGGAAGCATCCCGATCAGGCCCAGGCCGGCATCATCGCCACGGCGGACGTCTTCTCCTGGTTCCATCCGCGGGTCGGCCTGCTGGTGGAGGTGAACGTGCAGGAGTTCCCGGCCGTGAAGGGCAACCTCTTCGAGGCCGAGCTGGGCGTCGGGATCGCGGCGCGGTTCTGAGGCGCCCTAGTTGGCCACATCGTCCACCGGCTCCTCGTCGGTGACCAGCCAGCGGGCCCGCAGGTCGTCGTCGCTGGCGAGGGCGGGGGAGGTGGCGACCGCGCCGCGCCACACGGCGTAGCGCTGAGCCGGGGTCAGGGTCGACGTGGGCCCGTCCGCGACCGTGCACACGGCGTCCGCGACCGCGCCGCCCCGGGCCAGGGCGTGGGCCAGGCTGGCGACATCCTCGACCGGCAGATCCTCGACCAGGATGGGCGGGAGCCGGGCGCGGATGGCGTCCACATCGCCCAGGCGCGCGAGCACGTCCAGCTCCACCGCGCGCAGGCCCGCGTTGCGGAGGCGATCGAGGAGAAGCTGCGTTCGACCCGGATCTCCGGGCTCGACGCTGGCCCAGGCTTGCAGCAGCGCATCCTCGACCGAGCCGTCCTCCGCCCGGGGATCGGGGAACAGCAGCACGCCCACGTCGAGGCCGGCGACCGCAGCGGCCAGCACCGGGGCCAGCTCGTGCAGGCTCGCACCCCGGGCCAGCGCGGCCGCCTCGGCGACCGACAGGGGGACCGCCCCGCGGATCAGCGCGGCGGCGAGCGCGACCAGCAGGGCCCGATCGACCTCGTCCCGGGCGAGCGCCTCCCGCAGCCACTCCGCCGGACGCAGGGCCTCGACGACCGTGCCGCCACCGGCGAGGGCGTCGGACTGCACGGCGGCGGCGAACGACGGGGCGTCGGGGAAGTCGCGTCCGGCGATGGTGCGAGGGAAGGCGAGCACGGGCGGATCCTACACCGGCCGTCCCGCGCACCCGGTACAATCGGGACTGGAGGTCCCATGCGCGCGTTGCCACTCTGGTTGGCCCTGGCCGGCTGTGCCGGTGGAACCGTGCAGATCGCCGATGAGACCGCGACGGACACCGACGAGGACACCGACTCCGACCCCACCACCCCGGACGTGCTCCCGTCCTGCGACCCGTTCGCCGTCTCCGTCGTCGAGCACATCACCATCGACCACGGCAGCACCGTGGCTGCCCTGCCCGGCGGCGAGCAGCGGGAGATCACCAGCCTGAGCATCGACGCCGCGGAGGCGTGCGGGATCGACCTGCGAAGCGGCACCCTGCTCGCGGACCTGGCGGTGGGACCGGACGGCTACCCCGACGTCGTGCTGTGCCCGGGCAGGGAAGGTGCCTACGAAGGTGATCAGCGGATCCTGGAGGAGCCGGTCGCGCCGTGGAGCCTGCTGCCCCCCTCCGATCTGCCCGACAACGGCGGCGACAAGATCCTCGAGTGGAGCGACACCGCCACCTTCACCGTCGACCGCGTCTTCGACGACCTCCGGGTCCGAACCCGCGGCGAGCTGGTCATCGACGGCGACGTCGACATCCTCGTGAATGGCACGTTGGAGCTGAACAACGGCATCGTCAGCCTGACCCCGGGGAGCGAGCTGGACCTGTGGGTCGCCGGCGGTGCGCAGATCCTGTGGGCGAGCCGGCTGAATGCGGGTAGCGACAGCGCCGACGTGCGCCTGCACGTGCTGCCCGGCGCGAGCCTGGAGGTGAACCAGGGCTCGACCGTGAACGCGCGGGTGCGAGCACCCGACAGCCCGGTGGTGATCTCCGGGCGCCGAACGGTGCTGGTGGGCACCGCGCAGGCACGGGAGCTCGACGTGCTGTGGGGTGCCGTGGTGTTCGGGGACGAGGGGCTGGTCTGCCCGTAGCCCTCAGGTCCCCGCCAGCTCCAGCTGCATCTGCTCCAGCTCCTTGATGCGGTCGCGGAGCTCGGCGGCGCGCTCGAACTCGAGCTTCGCGGCGTGACGCTTCATCTCACGGCGCAGCTCGACCACCAGCTTCGGGATCTTGGCCGGGTTGATGTCTTCCGCCTCGGTCCTGCCCTTTCGCGTCCTGGGCTCCGTCGAGACCTCGACGTAGTCGGCGTTGACCAGCTCGGCGAGGGGGTTGTCGATCGCGCGCACGATGGTGGTGGGCACGATGCCGTGCTCGGCGTTGTAGGCCTCCTGCACCGCCCGGCGACGCCGGGTCTCGTCGATGGCCTTCTGCATGTTCGCCGTGGTGCGGTCCGCGTAGAGGATGACGTGACCTTCTGCATTTCGGGCCGCGCGGCCTATCGTCTGGATCAGGCTGCGCTCGTTGCGGAGGAAGCCCTCCTTGTCCGCGTCCATGATCAGCACCAGGCTGACCTCGGGCAGGTCCAGGCCCTCGCGCAGGAGGTTGATCCCGATCAGCACGTCGAACTCGCCGAGGCGCAGCTGGCGCAGGATCTCGTGCCGCTCCAGGGTGTCGATGTCGCTGTGCAGGTACCGGGCCTTGACCCCGATGTCCTGGTAGTAGTCGGTCAGCTCCTGGGCCATGCGCTTGGTGAGCACGGTGACCAGCACCCGGTCGCCCTTGGCTACGCGATCGCGGATCTCCTTGAGCGCGTCGTCGACCTGGATGCCCGCCGGGCGCACCTCGACGGTGGGGTCGAGCAGGCCGGTCGGGCGGATGATCTGCTCGACCACGTGATCGCCCGAGTTGGTCAGCTCGTAGTCGCCGGGGGTCGCCGAGACGTAGACGGCGTTGTCGACCATGGCCTCGAACTCGTCGAAGCGCAGCGGCCGGTTGTCCAGCGCGCTGGGCATGCGGAAGCCGAAGTCGACCAGGGTGGTCTTGCGAGCCCTGTCGCCCCGGAACATGCCTCCCACCTGGGGGATCGCGATGTGTGACTCGTCGACCACCAGGAGCCAGCCCTTGGGGAAGTACTCGATGAGGGTCGGCGGGGGCTCGCCCGGCGCGCGTCCGGACAGGTGGCGGCTGTAGTTCTCGATGCCCTTGCAGCGGCCGAGCTCCTCGAGCATCTCGAGGTCGAACAGGGTGCGCTGCTCCAGGCGCTGGGCCTCCAGCAGCTTGTTCTGCCGGTTGAGCTCCGCGAGGCTGTCGACCAGCTCCTCGCGGATCCCCTGGATGGCCTTGTCCAGCTTCTCCTTGGGGGTGACGTAGTGGGACGCCGGGTAGACGCTGCACTTCTCGAGCGCCCCCATGCTGGTGCCGCGCAGGGGGTCGAAGAGCTTGATGCTGTCGACCTCGTCGCCGAACAGCTCGATGCGGATGGCGTGGTCGTCGGCGCTGGCGGGGAAGACGTCGATGACGTCGCCGCGGGAGCGGAAGGTGCCGCGGTGGAAGTCGCTCTCGTTGCGGTCGTAGTGCAGATCGACCAGCTTGCGCAGGATGTCCCGGCGGCGGATCTCCTGGCCGACCTCCAGGTAGAGCAGCATGCCGGCGTAGGCCTCCGCGGACCCGAGGCCGTAGATGCACGACACGCTGGCGACGATGATGACGTCGTTGCGCTCGAGCAGGGCCTTGGTCGCCGAGTGGCGCAGGCGATCGATCTGCTCGTTGATCAGCGAGTCCTTCTCGATGTAGGTGTCCGAGCTCGGGACGTAGGCTTCCGGCTGATAGTAGTCGTAGTAGCTGACGAAGTACTCGACCGAGTTGTCCGGGAACAGGGCGCGGAGCTCACCGTAGAGCTGGGCGGCCAGCGTCTTGTTGGGCGCGAGCACCAGCGTCGGCCGGTTCACCTGGGCGATGACGTTGGCCATCGTGAAGGTCTTGCCCGAGCCGGTGATGCCGAGCAGCGTCTGGTGCCGCACCCCGCTGTTCAGCCCGTCCACCAGCTTCTCGATGGCCTGGGGCTGATCGCCGGTGGGCTGGTGCTTGCTGTCGAGCCGGAACGCGCGGGGCAGGGGAGGCGCGCCGGACTCGATGAGGGTGGGCTGAAACGGCATGAACGCTCCGTGAGGGCAGGAGCGTAAGCGCGCGAGCGAGGGCCGTCAGGGGGTCAGCTGCCAGGGGGGTGGCAGGAGGGGCGGTCAGTCGGACCAGCCGCTCCGCAGCGCACCCACGCTGATGCCGCCGTACACGGGGAAGCGTACGGTCTTGTCGACGGCCCAGTCCACGTCCAGCGCAAAGCCCTGGACCCCGACCATCAGGTCCCAGCGGCGGCCGGTGCGCACGATGCGACCGAGTCGCCCACCGGTCGACATCGCGCTTCCAACGCCCTGTTCCACGTCGAGCACCCACAGCCGCGACGGGCCGAGCGGGACCTTCAGGCCGAGCACCAGCTGCACATAGGTGCTGTCGACGAAGTAGCCGCCGCGCAGGCCGAGGCGCACGATGCGGCGAGCCTGCCAGCCGATGAGTCCCTCGCCGCCGCCGTTGTGTCCCCGGGCCTCGAGGCGGAGCTTGCCCGTGGTCCCGCGGACCGCCCCCCCGGCGAGGAAGCCCGGTCGCGGACGATCCAGCTCGATGAGCCCGCCCACCTGCGCGCCGGCCTCGGCGGACACCTCGAAGGACCACGGCTGGAACTTCACCAGCGCGACCGGGGGCACCCGCTTGAACGGGCTCGATGTCCTCAGGCGCCCGGGGGCGGGCTCGCCCTGGAAGCGCAGGCGCACGCCGAGTGCGGCGACGGTCCCGCGCTCCGGGGTGAAGAAGAAGAAGGCGTAGCCGGGCCGCTCGACGTCCAGCTCCTTCCCCTTCCAGGGCACCGCGACCAGCTTGGTCGCCTTCTGCTCGGTGCCGAGGTCGTCGACCTGGATGCGGAACTCCCACTGCAGGTCCGGGTCGAGCAGGCCGGAGAGGTCGAAGACACCGTCGGCAACCTGATAATCGACCTGGTACTCGGAGAACGCCCCGGTGTGGACCAGCACCACGCCGACCGCCTGGCGCAGGAAGACGCGCGCGGTCGAGCCCTCGACGACGACGACCTGGTTCTTGTCCCAGACCATCCAGTCGGCCACGCCCTCGTCACCGCGGGTGTTGCTCCACGTGCCGTCGGTGGCGACCTCGAAGTCGATGTCCTCGAGGGAGGTCTTGCGCGTCGCGATGTCCTCTCGGGACCACACGTTGACCGACCGGGCGGCGAGCGACCGGGCGTCGGACTCGTCGAAGACCAGCTCGTGTCCGATCGACAGCGGCCGGGCGTCGTCGTTGATCCGGGACCACAGGCGGAAGTGGTTGTCCCAGTCGTGCCGGTGCGGGCCCTGGTGGACGTCACCGCTGCCGGCCTGGGCGAGCATCGCGAGCAGGAGTGCTATCACGGCACCACCTCCCGCTCGAGGGTCTTCGGCGTTCGACCTGCCTCCGTCAGTGACGGAAGCGTGCGCTCGGCCGGGCCGACCACCACCCAGGCCGCCTGGTCCAGGCACGCGCCCAGGTCCTCGGCCAGCGCTGCTGCCTCCACCCCGTCCAGCTGGGTGCGGTGCCAGCCCAGGGGATCGGCGAGGGTGCCGCCGTCGCGGTGGGCCTGGAAGACCAGCGCCTCGATGCCCTCCAGGCTGTCCGCCCGCCCGACCAGCGCCCGCTGCTCCCGATCGACCGCGGTCGGCAGGCGCCCGGCGGGGTCGTCGCGCAGCCCTGCGAGCGACACCTCGACCTCCACCAGGGCCTCGCCCACCCGCTCGGGCACGGTGTCGATGACCACGTCGAGCTGGGCCGTGCCGTCCGGCCACCACGAGAGGCTGGACCAGGGCGTGTAGGTCAGCCCGCGCTGGTGGCGCAGATCGTCCCACAGGGCCTCCTGCACCATGCGCCGCAGGACCCGCCGCTCGGCGATGCTGCCCGCGTCCGGCAGACGGCAGCGCCAGCGCAGCGACGCGTGCCCCATGGCCGGAGCGTCCGCGACCGCCGCCAGCGGCGTCGGCGGACCCGCCGCCTCACCGATCGGGTAGGGCTCCGGCGGGATCCCCTGGCGCAGCCGGAAGCGCTCGAAGCGCTTCGCCGCGACCTTGACGATCTGCTCCGGCTCCTGCGGTCCGCTGACGATGACGACGGCGTGGCCGGGCTGGTAGGTGCGCCACAGGTACGCGGCGATGGTGGCGGCGTCGATCGAGCGCATCGCCTGCAGCTCGCCCAGGCCAGGTCCCCGCGAGGGCGGGTGGTCGGGGGTGATGGCCTCGGTCAGCGCGTCGTCCGCGATGTGGCCGACCTGGAGCCGGGAACCCTTCAGGGCGCTGCGCAGGCGGCGGACGTGGCGGTCGAGGTCCTCGTCGCGTTCCCGGGCGGCGTTGACGACCGGCACCCGCAGGATGACCTCGGTGGCCAGCGCGTCGATCGCCTGGAAGAGCTGGCGCTCGGGGGCGACGGTCCACAGCTCGACCCGATCGCGGTGGGTTCGCGAGTGGGTCCGCACCCCCCACGCCTCGGACCGGCCGAACCCGGTCGACAGCGCCTCGCCCAGGGTCGTGAGCCCGAGGGGGCCAGCACCGATCCCGCCGGGGAGCTGCACGGTGGCCATCACGTAGGGGGAGTCCTCGCGCTGGATGCCGTAGACGACCAGCCCGCTGGGGAGCTGCGTCCGGGCGATGCGAACCGAGGGCATCTCTGGAACATCCGCCTCGAACGCCTGGTGTCGCTGGGCGGCGGACGGGACGGGGGCGGGCGCCACCTCCCAGTCCGGAGCGTCGGTCGGCACGCCGCTCTGCACGAACACCCACGCCGCCCGGTCTGCGGTGAGCCAGCGCTGGGCGAACTGGGCCGTGCCCTTGGGGCGCCACTTCTTCACCCGGGCCACCGTGTCCTCGATGGGGGTGAGCGGCTCGCCGGCGGCCAGCTGGGAGACGAAGCGACGGGCCCGCGCGGAGGCACGCACGCTGTCGTGGATGAGGTCCTGGGGCGCCTCGGCGCGGCTGCGGTCCAGCCGGCGCTTCAGGTCGCGGCGCCCCTTCTTCCGCCAGGCGTCGTCCAGCGCGCTCATGACCGTGCCCTGCAGGCTCTTGCCGGCCTTGACCTGGTGGTCGAGCTCGACGGCACAGACCAGCGCTGGCGCCACGGGGTGGGAGGCGACCGAGCAGGAGGCGCGCAGGACCTCGGGCTCGTCGCGCAGGGCGCGGTCGAGGGCGCCGCCGAGGTGGCCGGCGGCGATGGAGATGGCCGCCGAGCGCCCCAGATCCCGGGGCAGGTTCCAGGCCACGAGCAGGGTGGAGGTGGGCTGGTCCTGCACCACGGTGACCAGCTCCGTGGACACGGGCTTCGCCGGCGGCTGGCGGGGCCCGCTCGCCTCCTCGGACTCCGGCGCCACCACGCGGGGACGTGCCGTGCCGTGGGCCTCCTCGAGCACCCCGCGGACCGCCTGCGCGTCGAAGCCGCCGGTGATCGCCAGCACCGCATGCTCGGGGGTGTAGGAGGCTGCGGCGACCGCGCGGGCCGCGTCGAGATCGAGGGACGGGAGCGAGAAGTCCGGCTCGACGAAGGCGATGTGCGCGGGATGGTCGGGGGGCAGCAGCGCCTGATACAGCGCGCGGGAGACGGCCTTGCCCGCACCGTCCCGCTCGCGCCGCTCCTGGTCGATGACCGCGACCTCCACCGCGGTCTCCGCCGGGCCGACCCCGCGGATCGGGTCCTGCAGCCCGCGCACGAAGGTCTGGACCATCCAGGTGGCCTGTCCCGACGGGCAGGTGGCGCTGAAGAACGTCTCCTCGGGTCCGGTCCCGGCGCCGGCGTCGCAGCCGCGCTCCTGGAACGCCGTCCACACGTCGACGTCGTCGTCGACCGCCCGGAACCACAGGTGCTCGACCAGGTGGGCTGCGCCGGCCGCGTCCTCGGGATCGTCGTGGTAGCCGCGGTCGAGGCGCAGCACGATGGAGGCGGTCGCGCTGGACGCGGTGGGCTGCAGTGCCACCTGCAGCCCGCCCTCGAAGGTCAGCCCGACCGGGCTCCCGAAGCGGGGCTCGGCCGCAGCCGCGTTGCCGGTGCCCAAGGCCAACAACAGGAGAACGCGCGCTATGATGACCCCCCAGGGAAGAGGGCAGTTTGAACCGGCGCGGGGGACGAATGCAAGCGATGCGGATGGGACTCGTCGCAGTGGCGCTGGGAGCGGGGGCGTGCGTGCTCGACGACATCGACGAGGACGGCTTCGGGGCCCTGCTCGACTGCGACGACTGGGACGCCGCAGCCAGCCCGGACGGGATCGAGATCTGCGACGGCATCGACAACAACTGCAACGGCACCATCGACGAAGGGGTCACGCTGTGGGCGTACCCGGACGCGGACGGCGATGGTCACGGCGCCGAGCAGGGCGTGGTCGCGGTGTGCGAGCTGGGGCCGGGCCAGGTGGACGTCGGCGGGGACTGTGACGACAGCGACCCCGAGATCCACCCCGGCGCCGAGGAGGTCTGTGACGGCGTGCTCAACGACTGCACGGGCGAGCTCGACGGCGAGGGTGGCGCCGAGTGGATCACCGCCGGCGGCAGCCGCATCTTCACCGGCGCAGCGCTGGGCCTGGGTGACGCCCCCCTGCGTCTGCTCACCCTGGACGAGCCCGGGGAGATGGTGTTCTGCGGCGGCGGCCACGAAGTCGAGCTGCAGATCGATGGCGTCGACGTCACGCTGCGGGCACGGGAGGGCCAGCGCGAGGTCGCCCTCATGAGCGAGGGGGACGAGCCGGTGATCCGGGTGAACGGCGGGCAGCTCACCCTCGACGGCATTCGCGTCAGCTCGCGTCAGCTGGGCTTCGTCATCGACGAGAACCGGCGTAGTACCGGGATCTCCTGCCATGGTGCGGGCTCGTCGGTGACCCTGCGCAACAGCCGCATCGACAACCCGTGGGGCACCTACGGGTCCCCGCTGCTCGCGGCGTGGGATGGCTGCACGGTGGACGCCCGAGACAGCACGTTCGAACTCTCGATGGAGTACGTCGGCGTGTGGGCCTCGGGGGGCGAGCACAGGTTCGTGGACTCGCAGTTCGTGGGCGAGGAGATCTCGTCGCACGGACGCGGCCTGGAGCTGGTCGACGGCGCCCGGACGACCCTGCGGGGGGTGCGGTTCAAGGACCTGGACTCGAGGTTCGGTCCCGCGCTGACCGCAACGAATGCCGAGGTCGTCGTGGAGCCCTCCGAGCAGCGGCCGACCTCCTTCCAACACCTCACCGCCGGCGATCGCGGCGCCGTCCGGCTGGAGCGCTCGACCCTGACCGCAACCGACTGGGCTGGCGTCGACATCAGCAACTACACCGACGACACCTACGGGCCCGAGGTCGTGGTCGCTGGCGCCGGCTCGTGGCGGATCCCGGACGGGGCGACCTTCTCCTGTGACGACACCGGCTGCGGCGAGGGCATCGTGCGCGAGCTGGGCACGGACGGCGAGATGGTGCGCGTGGGGCGCGAGACCGTCGCCAACGTGGTGTTCGTGGAGCGCTGGGCGCGCCTCACGAGGCTCGAGGTGAAGGCCAGCCTGGACGAGGGCTGCACCGCGACCGGCTTCTGGAGCGTCACCACCAGCGCGCCGAGCCGGGACGACGACTACCGGGCCTTCTCCACCCGGACCTGGCCCATGCCGCCGAGCTCCGAGGAAGGCTGGCTCGACAGCGGGCCCATCGGGGTCGAGCTCGAGTCCACCCAGCACCTGTCCCTCGGCATCCGGGTCGTCTGCCCCGAGGGCGCCGACTGGCGCGCCGTGCGCGGCAGCGCGCAGGAGGACCCGAGCTTCGCCCGCGTCTGGGGACACGTCGCAGACACCGACTTCGGCGTGGAGGACCGGGGAGAGTGGGACGAGTTCACCGAGACCACCGACGACCTCTTCGCCATGCGCCTGCACCTCGACTACCTCGGCCCGGAGGAGTGATGCGCTCCGCCCTCCTGCTCCCGCTGCTCGCCCTGTCCTGCACCGGTGGACCCGCGTGCGAGGACCTCTTCGTCGACCTCGACGGGGACGGCTACGGCGAGTTCGCTCCCAACGCGTGCGGCCCCGATGTGCCGCTGGTGGAGGAGGGCGGCGACTGCGACGACGAGGATCCGCTCGTCTTCCCCGGCCAGGTCGAGCTGTGCAACGGGCGCCTCGACGACTGCGAAGACACCTCGTTCGACATCCTGTGCGATCGCGCGATCCTGGCCCAGTGCGGCGACACGATTGGCATCTACACCGCCGGCGGCGGCGGGTTCACCGCGGCGGGCACCGAGGTGTGGTCGGCGAAGCTGCCGATCCCCGACGCCGATCCTCGCGGCGCCGCCCGCATCGACGCCTCCCGCTTCGTCGTCGTGAGCGGCACGTCCACGCCGGAGCTGCTCATCCACGACGTCTCCGACGGCACCTGGACCCGCCACACCATCGACGGCTGGCAGATCCGCGACGAACCGTTGATCGGCGGCGTCGCGGCCTACCGCGGCAAGGTCTACGTCGCGTCGAGCGCCGGGGACGCGACCGGGCTGTACAGCTTCGACCCCGACACCGGAGAAGGCGCCATCTTCCAGCCGATGTCGGGGGACTCGACCCCGCTGTACGTCACGTTGGGGGAGGGCAACATGGCCTGGGTCGTGCGCGCGGACTCCGTCCTGGAGAGCTTCTCCCTCTCCGACACGGGCGCTCCCATCACCGTGTTGACTCCTCGCTGGGGATTCAAGACCGTCGCCGTCAGCGCTGGCGGAGACTGGGTCGCGACGGACGCGCAGAGCGTCTACTACTTCCGTGCCGGCATCCAGCGGCTGTACACCGGCCTGGACGACATCGTGTCCGCCGACCGCCACGACGACTTCGGCTGGGTCGCGTCCGGTCCGACCTCCACGATCGCCAGCCTCGACCAGGGCTTCAGCGAGGACACCTTCGACCTGCCCGCCTCCGGCCCGTGCTGGGTGGCCTGGGCGGACTGACCCGCGAGGCCCGACGTTCCACGTGGAACGTCATAGGGTGGCGCCATGCTGATCCTGGCCCTCGCGCTCACCGGCACCGCCCAGGCGACCGACGTCGCCGTCGACGTGGCCGAGGTGCCCGGCTCCACCCGCATGGTGGGCATGGCCGGCGCATATCGGGCCATCGCCGAGGGCTCCGCCGCCCAGCGCCTCAACCCGGCCTCCCTGGCCGTGCGCCCCACCGGCAGCGACCGCTCCGAGCTGGACTGGGACTACGTCGCCACCGCCCGCGGCCTCGTGCCCGTGCTCTTCACCCTCGACCTGTCCCAGCTGGCCGATGCCCCGCTGCCGACCCTGGGCATCACGCTCGGCGGGGTGCTGCGCCGCGACGGGCACGCGGGCGCCGGCCTCCTCGACCTGACGACCGTGTACGACAGCGAGACCGGACGCGGCACCGCCCGGGTGGAGGTGTCCGCCGGATATGGTCGTTCCCTGCTTGATGATCGGCTGCAGGTCGGCATCATGCCTGCCCTGCAGGTCGTCCGTGCCGGGGGCGCCCGGGATCCGGTCACCGCGGTCCTGCCGACCCTGGGCGTGGGGGTCCGCTGGGACGTGCGTGACAGCCCCTTCCGCTTCGGCGCCTCCCTGCGCACCCCCTGGCGCACCCGGGTCGACGACCCTGTGGTAGACGGCATCCGCCTGCCGTGGGAGGCCGGCGTGGGCATGGCCGTACGCCGCGGTCGCATGAGCCACGGCCCCAAGCCCGCCGAGCCGTCCGACGACCTCCTCTTCGTGCAGTACGCCGTCGACCTGTCGGTCGGCGGACCGGCGAAGGACGTCACCTCGCTCGAGGCGTGGACCCGCGATCAGGTGAGCGCCGGCGACGTGCCGACGACCGTGAGCTTCGCGACCGGCCTCGAGGTCGAGCCGGCGCCGCACTTCCTGCGGGTGCGCATGGGCGTCTACACCGAGCCCAGCCGCGCCCGGTTCAGCCTGGACGGCGTGCGCGTGCACGGCACGGTGGGCCTGGACATCGCCCTGTTCGAGCTCCCGAAGAGCCGCTGGCGCTGGATGATCGGGCCGGTCGTGGATGCGAGCAGCCTGGGCGTGCGTCCGGCGATCGGCGTCGGGCTGTGGTGATCACAGCGGCGGGTTGGCGTTGTCGACCAGCATGACGAACTGCTCGTGGAACCAGTGGCCCGCGTGGGGCGCGCCGGGCAGGGCGTCGGTGGGCACGGGCTGGCCCTTCTCGCGGGTCACGTCGGCGCCGCCGCACATGGGGTCGAAGCGCTTGCCCTCGTCGTTGGGGTCGGTCGCGGAGGGGTCCGCGATGCCGTCGGACTCGCCGGGAGGCTTGATCCAGACGTAGGCGTGCACCCCGGGCGCGGGGGCGGGCTGGGGACGCTCCCCGATGCCGGCGTCGGACACGTTGCACCAGTTGCCGCGGTGGGTGCGCAGATCCATGGGTCCGTCGCTCCGGGTGGGCCAGCCGCTGCGCCCGGTGTCGATGACAAAGCCATGATCAGGGAAGAACGTACGCATCCGGTCGACGAAGGTGCGCTCGTCGATCATGCGGTTCCACTCGTAGAAGCCCACGATGAGGTCCATGTTCCCGTTGATGTCGCCGTACGGGTCGAAGCGCTCGTCCAGCGTCGAGTAGTTGGAGACGTTGGTCGCGAATCCGCTGACGAGCGAGGCGCCGCCCGCGTCCTCGAGCACGCCTCGGTACAGCGCCGCCGCCTTCTCCTGATGATCCCAGCCGAGCCAGCCCGAGTGGGCGATGTCCAGGTAGATGTAGGCATTGTCGACGGTGGAGAGCTGGGAGACGGCGTAGGCGATCCCCTCCTTGTACGCGGGCTCGGCGACCCGGCACGCCGCGTGGCTGTCGAGGTTCGTGACCAGGTTGGGCAGGGAGTCCGGCTCCACCACCAGCACGACGCGCAGCGCGCCGTATGCCTCGTCAGAGGCCAGGACATCAGCGATGACGTCGATGTACTCCTCCTTGTAGCGGCGCATGCCGTCCGCCTCGAGCTTCAGCTCGCCGTTGGAGGCACGGGCGGCGCAGTCCCGGTCGGGCAGGTCGTAGACGACGAACGTGACGAGCAGGGGCTCGTCCGGGTGGGCACGCTGCTGCACGACCGCCGCGTCCAGGTGGTCGCGCAGGCCCATGACCTCGTCGCTGCCGGCGATGGCGGCGATCCGATCGAGCCAGACCGCGGTGGGCTGGGCAGCGACGGTGTCCATCGCGGCGTGGAGCGAAGAGGGAGCCTTCGCCTTGGATACCTCGATCTTCGCCGCATATTCGTCACTGACGTAGAACCGGGCGCCGACGTAGGGGTTCTGCACCCGCTCGAAGGTCGGCGCGGGGCCGGTGTCCGTGTCCGTGTCGCTGTCGCTGTCCGTATCGGCGTCGGTGTCGCCGTCGGTGTCGGTGTCGACGTCCGGATCGGCCGCGTCGTCCCCGGTGTCCCGGGTGGCGGTGGTCAGGCTGTGGGAGCAGCCGAGGGCGAGCAGGGGCAGTGCGGCGAGCAGGTGGCGCATGGAGACTCCTTCAGCCCGGCTTGCCGTCGGCCCGGCGTGGCCTGTCGGAGGAGAAAGCCGCGCGAAAGCCGTGCAGCACGCGCCTTTCGCCCACCTGTCCCCCCGACCGACGACCGACAGATCCGGCCGCCCTGACGGCATCCGCGGGCAGGAGGTCCGATGACCCGCACCGCCCCCGCCGTCCTCGCCTTCGCGATCGCCTGCGGCTGCGCCGACGCGCCGCTCGAGAGCGACCCACCACCCAGCTCCGACTCCGACAGCGACGAGGACAGCGACGAGGACCCCGATCCCGACTCGGACACCGACTCCGACTCCGACTCGGACACCGACACCGACACCGACACCGACTCGGACACTGACGCGGACACCGAGCCCGGCCCCGGCGTGATCGTCCTGGAGACGTTCGAGGAGGCCACCGTGGGAACCGTGCCCGCCGAGTGGGACGACTACGTGGGCTGGGTCGTCAACAACGACCAGAACCTCCCCGACCGCCCCGTGCACGCCCTGGTCAGCGACGCGCGCGCCCGCCGGGGAGCCCACGCCCTGCGCGCCTCGGGCGGCAGCAACCCGGCGCAGATCAGCCGCTCGCTCCCCGAGGATCTCGACGTGCTCTACGTCAGCGCCTGGGTCTGGTCGGACGTGCAGCTGGGCGCGATGCCCGGCCGCAACCACGAGACCCTGGTCGCCCTGCGGGCCCGGAGCGGATCGGTCAGCGAGGAGGTCCGCTTCGGCGAGATCAAGGGCGTCATCGGGACCAACGAGGTGCCCAGCGACGACATCGCCCCCCACTACGAGCTGTGGGGCAAGGGCCCCGTGGTGACCGCCGGCGCGTGGCACTGCATCGAGGTCGCCTTCCTGGCCGACCGCGTGCCCCACGAGGTGCGCGCCTGGCGCGACGGGGAGCTGGTGCACGAGATCAGCCATCCGTCGCAGTGGAACAACGGCGTGCTCGGCGAGACCTTCCTGGACGGCAAGTTCGGCGAGCTGGTCGTGGGCTGGCACTCCTTCTCCAACGTCGACAACACCGTCTTCATCGACGACGTGCTCGCGGCGACCGAGCGCACCGGCTGCATGGAGGTCCGATGACCCGCCTCTTCCTCTGTCTGACCCTGCTCTCCTGCAGCGAGTACCGCCTCTCCGGCGAGATCGCCGGGTCCGGCCTGCCCGACGAGGACGACGGCACCACCGTCGATCCCCGGAGCGACCTCGACGACGACACCGAGGTGCCCGCTCCGCGCACCTGCGAGGCCGACGCCACGGTGATCCAGGCCACCTTCGATGCCCGCGAGATTGTCGGTTGTCCCTTTGGGATCGACGACAACCTCGAGCGGCGCAACGAGTTCAACCAGGCTCGCACCATCGAGCGCTGGGAGGTGCCCGTGCCCCCCGGCGCGACCCTGTGCGCCGTGTCGCTGACCTCGGTCGAAGACGCGCTCTTCTTCGACGACCACATCACCCTGGTCCTCGACGACGCGGTGCTGGTCGGAGGCGGCAGCGGCTACGCCATGGAGCTGCTCGACGTGCGCGACGGCATCCCCCGCTGGGACTGGCAGCGCGTCGCCGGGGTGCCGTTCCCCCCACGCGACACCCCGTACACCTGCCTCGGCGGCGCCGAGCCCTGCGAGGTGCCCCAGACCGAGCAGCCCGGCCCCCTGGAGCTGACCTTCGACGACGCCATCCTCCGCGACCTGCTCGACCCCGACGTCGCCCACGAGCTGACGCTGATGACCTTCGGCGACGACAACGACACCGACTGCGCCCACTCGGCCTTCACCCTGGAGGTCACGCTGGAGGTGCTGGAGTAGCGGACTACCTCTTCTTCCCCTTCTTCCTGCTCTTCTTGCGCTCCTCCGCCTCCATCGCCAGCACGGCCTCCGCGTCCAGGTGGTCGGTCTGGCGGTAGCGCACGTACTCGTCGTAGGTGCCCTTGAAATCGAACACCCCGTCCTCGGACAGCTCCAGGATGCGGGTGGCGAGCTTGCGCACGAACCAGCGGTTGTGGCTGACGAAGAGCAGCGTGCCCTCGAAGGTGGTCAGGCCCTTGGCCAGCGACTCGATGCCCTCGAGGTCCAGGTGGTTGGTGGGCTCGTCGAGCACCAGCACGTTGGGCTGGCTCGCGCCGATGGCGCAGAAGACCATGCGGGCGCGCTCGCCGCCGGAGAGGGCGGTGACCTGCTTGTCGACCTCATCCTTCTCGAAGAGCACCTCGGCGAGCTTGCCGCGCACGAAGCCGATGGTCTCGGTGGGGAAACGGTCCCACAGCCAGCCGTGCAGGTCCTGCTTGCCCTCGAAGAGGTGGGCGTTGTCCTGGGCGAAGTACTGCACGTGGCACTCGTGGCCCCACTCCGCGCGGCCCTCGTCCGGCTCCAGCTCGCCCATGATGACCTTGAGCAGGGTCGACTTGCCGATGCCGTTCGGGCCGATGATCGCGATGCGCTCGCCGCGGCGGACCTCGAAGCCCACGTCGAACAGCACGATCTTGTCGTCGTAGGCCTTGCTGACATCCTTCACCGCGAGCACGTCCCGCCCGCTGGGCCGGCGCTGGGGGAAGCGGAACAGCGGAAAGCGGCGACTGGACCGAGGAAGATCATCGATGGTGATCTTGGCCATCTGCTTGGCCCGGCTGTTCGCCTGGCGCGCCTTGGTCGCCTTGGCCTTGAAGCGCTCGATGAACTTCTTGTGGTCGGCGATCTCCTGCTCACGCTTGGCGATGTCGGCTTCCTTGCGGTCGCGCTCCTCCGCCTTGCCCTGCTCGAACTGGGTGTAGTTGCCCTTGTAGGCCCGGATCTGCTGGTAGTCGACGTCGACGATGTCGGTGCAGACGTTGTCGAGGAACTGGTGGTCGTGGCTGACCACGATGACGCAGCCGCTGAAGCTGCGCAGGAAGCCCTCGAGCCAGTCCAGGGACACGATGTCGAGGTGGTTGGTGGGCTCGTCGAGGAGCAGCAGATCCGGCCTCGAAGCCAGCACCTGGGCCAGCAGCACCCGCAGCTTGTAGCCGCCGGACAGCACCGAGAGCGGCTGGTCGTGGACCTCGTCCTTGATGTTCAGCCCCGCCAGGACCTCGGCCGCACGCGCCTCGATGGTGTAGCCGTCGAGCTGGTTGACCCGCTCCTCCAGGTGGCCGAAGCGCTCGACGTCGAAGTCCGCCTCGGGACCCTCGAGCATCGCGTTGCGCTCCTCCAGGATGGACCACAGCTCCTCGTCGCCCATCATGACCACGTCGAGGATCCGCGTGTCCTCGTACTTGTAGTGGTCCTGGTCGAGCACGCCGAGGCGCACGGCCTTGGGGATGGTGACCTCGCCCTCGCTCGACGTCTCCTCCCCGGAGAGGATCCGGAGCAACGTCGACTTTCCGGCACCGTTGGCCCCGACGATCCCGTAGACCTTGCCCGGGTCGAACCGCAGGTTCGCGTCCACGAACAGGGTGCGCCCGCCATACGCCTTGGCCAGGTCCTGCACGACCACCATGTCTGCCTCCGGGCGGGCAGCTAGCCGGGTCGGGCGCCTCGTGCAGTGCATCCGGACCGTGCACCAGGAGTCGGGCGCGGCCCTCGGTCGCTACCGGTGCTGGTCGAACTTCTTCGCGAACCACAGCATGCCGCCGATGAACCAGCCGAACACCGACAGCATGAAGATGCCGCCGAAGGCCCAGGTCATGGTCTCGGCCATGCCCGCGTCGGCCGTGCCCAGCAGCACGAGGATCGCCTGCAGCTCGAGCGCGCAGAACAGGGCGAGCACGAAGGTCAGCAGGTGGGAGTTCTTGAAGGTCTTGCTGTCGGGCGCCTGGGGGCCGGGATCGGGGCCGTCGGCCTCGGGCACGTCCGGGGGCGCGTCCGCTCCGTCGACCGCGTCGAGGGCGAGCTCGACCTCCCAGTCGTCGTCGTGCCGATCCAGGTTGTCCATGAACACCTCCGCCCGACCAGCATACCTTCGGTTCGGGGCACCCCGCGTCCAGACGATGGATCGGGGGGCGGGCACACACCAACCCAGCGCTCCGTGAGGCGACGGCTGGGAATCCAGCGGCTACGCTGGAGCAGACGCACGATGGAGACGCCGCATGCGCACCCTCACTGTGGGCCTGGCCCTGGCCTCGCTGGCGCTCGCCGCCTGTGACGACGGCAGC
>CALATR010000796.1 GCA_937891875.1 uncultured Pseudomonadota bacterium
ACTCGTGGGAGTAGCGACGGTGGTCGGTCTCGTAGGGGTGGAGCTGCGACGCGGCGGCCTCGACTCCGATGAGCACGAGGTGGGCGAGGGCGAGCTGCTCGAGGTCGGGGAGCACGATCTCCCGGATCTCGGCTCCCAACGCCTCGAAGTGACGCAGCTGGGCCCGGTTGGCCTCGACCACCGAGGCGTCGGCGTCCTCGAACCAGTCCCGGAAGACGCCCAGGGTGATGCCGCGGGCGTCGTCCTGGGCCCAGTCGGTCAGGTGCACCGGGGGCTGGGACAGGGTGTGGGGGTCCAGCGGGTCGGGGCCGGCGATGGCCAGGTAGGCGAGGGCGGCGTCGGCGGCGGTGGCGCCGATGGGGCCGGTGTGGGCGGTGGACCAGACCAGGTCCGCAGTGCCGGCCTGGGAGACCCGGCCGCGGGTGGGCTTGAGGCCGACCACGCCGGTGAACGCCGCCGGCATGCGGATGCTGCCCCCCGCGTCGCAGGCCAGCGAGAGCGGGGTGAGCCCGGCGCTGACGATGGCACCGCTCCCGGAGCTGCTGCCGCCGCAGATCCGGTCGGTGTCGTACGGGTTTCGGGGGGTGCCCCAGTGGGGGTTGATCCCGGTGAGCCCGCTGCCCAGCTCGTGCATGTTGACCTTGCCGGTCAGCAGCGCGCCGCGGACCCGCAGCCTGGCGACCGCGGTGGCGTCGGTGCGCGCCGGGGTGTCGTGGATCCGCGTGCCGGCGGTCGTGGGGTAGGGGACCTGGTCCAGCTCGTCCTTGATCGAGACCAGCACGCCATCGAGCGGGCCCAGGGGATCCCCCGCTCGCCAGCGCTCCCGGGACGCCCGGGCCTGGGTCATGAGGTCCATGCCGTCCTGAGCGATGTAGAAGCGCATCGCGGGAGGATCGCGCTCGGACCGGTCCTTCTCGGCGAGGAAGGCCTTGGCCAGGGCGACCGGATCGGTGGTGCCGTCCCGCAGCGCGCGGTGCTGGTCCAACAGGGTCACCGGACGCTCGCCCGCGACCTCGCCGGGGGCGTTGACGACGGCCTTCCAGGCGTCCTCGACCGGATCGTGGGGCCAGGCGCGCGCATCGGCGGGCAGGGGGCCGGTGTCGGTCGCGGCACCGCGCACGTCGGCCGCGCGGAAGGCGTCCAGGCCCATCTGGCGGAGCAGGGCGTCGCGCACGACGCGCCCGGACATGGGTTGTTCGATGAGCCGGGCGAACGCTCGGAGGCCCGCACCCGCCAGGCGCGGTGCGCTCACCTGCTTGGACTCGTAGGCCACCCGCGCTCCTGTGCTCGTGGGTGACAGTCTCGCCACGGGAGCGACCCCGTCAAGGTCCGAGCGGTCGTCCGAGTGCGGCCGCCGCGCCGTCCGCCCCACACAAGGTCAGGACCATCGCCACGAGTCCGGCGGCGAACCCGAGCACCGGGGCGAGCGCCAGCAGGGCGAGGGGGGAGAACTCGAAGGCGTCGGGGAAGATCAGGTAGGCGGCGGCGTAGGCGAGCCCGGCGAGCGGCCCGTGCACCAGCCCTGACTGCACCGACAGGCGCTTGATCCGCGGACGGGTCAGACCCTCGGTCGAGCGTCGGCCGAGCCACAGGGTCGCGAAGAAGCTGCCCGCCAGGGTGCCGGTGACCGGGACCCACCCTGCGCACGCGCCGATGAGGAGCATGGCGGGCACCGTGATCCCCACCGCCACGACCAGCTGGGTCCCGATGAGGATCGC
Source organism: uncultured Pseudomonadota bacterium (assembly GCA_937891875.1). GTDB lineage: Bacteria > Myxococcota_A > UBA796 > UBA796 > REDI01. The sequence continues at coordinate 1,719 of CALATR010000796.1, forward strand.
GGCGTCCGAGGCGGATCCTGCGGTCACTTCGCGCCCCCCATCGCCTCCATGCCGGGCTCGGCGAGGCCATCTGCCTGGACCCCGGCGGCGTGCTCGAGGTCGGCAAGCAGGGCATTCACCGCGTCGGCACGGGCATCATCGAGGCGCTTGCGGGCGCGCTCGGCGGCGTCGCGCAGGGTCGGGCGCAGCTCGGCGTGCACCCAGGCGGCTCCGCGGAGGTCGGTCCGGAGCACCTCGAGGGCCTCGTCGAAGCCGCCAGCGTCGGCCACCTCGGCGTCGCAGGCGAGGCGG
>CALATR010000797.1 GCA_937891875.1 uncultured Pseudomonadota bacterium
GTCGTTGTCGATGCCGTCGCCCCAGACCTCGGTCTCGCCGGGGTTCACGTCGGGATCGTCGTCGTCGCAGTCGCCGTCCTGCACGGCATAGCCGTCGCTGTCCGCGTCGAAGCGGGGACAGGCGTCGTTGGCGGCCTTGGGGGTGCCCAGATCGCCCGCGGCCATGACCGACTTGCCATCGCACCACAGCCCGCGGGTGGCGAGGTCCGCCTGGCTGTCGGCGGCCGGGTCCAGCTGCATCGAGGCGCCCTCGGTGTATGGCCAGCCCGCGCTCCACACGACCCGGCTGATGACCAGATCGCCGGCGCCCAGCAGGCTCACGCCGCCGTCGGGCACGTTGAGCTTCAGGGTGTCGCGGTTGTAGACGAAGTCGACCACCGCGCCGCCGTTGTTCGACGCCCGCCCGTCCGCGCCCAGCACCGCGTAGCCGCCGGCCGGGACCAGGACGGGCCGGTCGATGGTGAAGCCGCCCTCGCCGTTGCCGTCCGCCACGCGCAGGCCGCGCAGCTGCAGGTCGGAGTCGCCCCGGTTGTACAGCTCGATCCACTCGCCGACGTCGTCGCTGACGGCGAGGGGGCTGTGCATCACCTCGGTGATCAGGATGTCGTCGGCACCGTAGCTGCCCTCGTCGACGAGGCCGTCGCAGTCGTCGTCCTCGCCGTTCTCGACGTCTTCGACGCCCGGTCGCACGTCGGGGTCGGTGTCGTCGCAGTCGGCGGGGATGTCCGAGCCGTCGCCGTCCTGGTCGAAGTCGCTCCCGCCGTCGCAGTCCTGGTCGACCCCGTCGTACCAGGTCTCCTCGGCGCCGGGGTGGATGGTGGCGTCGTCGTCGTTGCAGTCGTCGCCGCCGATCTCGATGGCCGCGTAGCCGTCGCCGTCGTCGTCCCTCCAGGGCACACCCTGTGCGGTGAGCGCGACGGTGACCGGGGTCTCGTCGGCGACCCACACGGTGAGGCTGCCGCTGGCGCTGCCCTCGGCGCTGGCGGTGTAGGCGATGGACAGCTCGCCGCCGTACGCCGCGGCGACCATGACCGTTCCCGGCGTGACTGTGAAGCCCTCGCCGCTGATCTCGGCCTGCACCGTGACGGGTTCGTCGCAGGTCGACGAGACGGACAGCGTCGCTTCCCGGGTCTGGTCGATGCCCACGGGGCCCACGTCGACGGAGGTGCTGCCGACGGCGAAGTCGAAGCACGGCTCCCCCTCGGACGGGGGCGGACACCCCACGAGCAGGGCGAGGGCGAGGGTGGCAATCAAAGGCTTGGCTGGGCGCATGGAGAAGCCGTACCGCGCAGAACCGGCGTTCGGCTGTCTCTCGCCTTTCGTCCGTCACTCCCGCGGCGGCACCGCGCCACGGACATGGGGGTGGTTCAGGCGCCAGTCGTAGGCGAAGAATTCCGTTGGACAGCCCTCTCTGGCGCCGCGTTCGAGCTCGCCGCGCCGGATGACCGCGTGCGGAGCCAGGAGCGCGCACAGCCCGCCGTCTGTCGTCGGGAAGTCCTCGGCGAACCAGGAGAAGATGGGCGTGAACACGAACGCTCCGCCGTCTGTGCGCCAGCCGCGGACGGGGTCGTCGGCCCAGCGTCGCACCTGGTCGTCGAGCTGGGCATCGAGCCGGGTGGGATCGTAGAGCTCGCGGCGCAGGGGCGGGCAGGAGGCGGAGGCGCAGTTGAGGGCGGCGTGGTCGCGCCAGTCGGCGATGCCCCCGCGGATGTGGGTGTGCTCGGCGACGTAGAGGCTGACGCGATCGCCGCCCAGATCCCAGGTTCGCTCGAGGAAGAAGCCGGAGCCGGGCTGGGGGATCCAGCCGGGCACGTCCTGGACCGAGCCGGGCACGCCGGTGTCGAGCACGCCGAACAGGGTCCAGGCGTTGTAGGCGTTCAGCCAGGTGGCGTGGGCGGCGACGGGATCATCGGGCAGGGCGCCGGGCCGGGACAGCCAGGCGACGTAGGCGTCGAGGGCCGCGCGGTCGGCCTGCAGGGCGTCCCAGTCGACATAGCCGTCCTCGGTGACGACCCGGTGCAGCAGGGCCTCGTAGGCGGGCGACGGGTCCGACTGGGGCACGGCCGGGATCGGGACCGCGGTCTGGCAGGCGGCGAGTGCGGCGAGGACGAGCAGGGCGGGGCGCATGGTGCTGCGATGCCGCCCGCGCACCCCGGTCACTCGGCTGGGGGGGCCGGGGCCTCGTCGCTGGCCATGACGTCGTCCACGACGGGCTGCACGCCCTCGGCGAGGTCGCCGTCGTACAGCCACCACAGCACGCCCCCGGCGGTGAGCAGGGCGACGACGAGCACGGTGACGAGGCGACGGATCCAGGGGAGCATGCGGTCCGCTAGCCGGCGGGACCGGTCGTGGCCAGGGTCAGCGGGGCGGCGACGAGGTCGGTCCGGACAGGGTCGCGAGCAGGCCGCCCTCCTCGGGGGAGGCGAGCTCGAAGGTGAGGCCGTGCCGCTCGGCGACCCGGGAGACGATGGCGAGTCCGAGGCCCTGTCCGTCGCGTCCGCGCGCCTCCTCGCCGCGGAAGCCCCGCTCGCGCAGGCGGGTCAGCTCGGCGTGGGAGACGCCGGGTCCGTCGTCGCGCACGGCCAGCTCGAAACGGTCGCCGTCGACGTCGAGGGTGATGGCGACGTGTCCGCCGGCGTGGTTGTGGCGGATGGCGTTGTGCACCAGGTTGGACAGCGCCTGCTCGAGCAGGGTGAGGTCGCCGAGCATCCAGGTTGGTTCCTCGGGAATGCCGTGTAGAAGGGAGATCTCGGCCCGTCGGGCCAGTGGCGTGTGGCGGGCGGCGACCCGGCTGACGAGGGGGCCCAGCTCGACGGGCTCGGGGGGCCGGGCGTCTTCCATGCGGGCGCGGGCGGCGAGATCATCGAGGAGCTTGCCCAGGTAGTCCGCCTCGTTCATGGCCTGGCGGAGCGCGTCGGGGTCGGGCCCGTCGGCGAGGGCGGTGAGGTGACCCCGCAGCACGGTGAGAGGGATCCGTACGTCGTGGGCGGTGTCGGCGACGAAGCGGCGCAGGGCGGCCTCGCGCTCGGCGCGGGCGGCGGCCTCTCGGGACAGGGCGTCGTGGGCGCGGTCGAAGGCGTGACCGAGCCCGGCGATCTCGTCGTCGCCCGCGGGGGCCACGGGGTGCTCGCCGCGCTCGACGGCCTGGGTGAGGCGGCGGACCCGGCGGACGAGCGGGCCGACGGCGAGCAGCATGACGGACGCGACCAGGAGCGGGGGGATGACCCACACCGGGGAGGCGGGCACGATGCTGCCGAGGAAGCCAGGGGTGGTGGAGCCGCGCACGACGAGGATGCCGCACGGGCCGTCCCAGTCGGTGCGGGCGGCGACCACGACCTCGTGGGACCAGGGCAGGGCGGTCGCGGCGTGCACGGCGCCGTCGCCGAGGGTGTCGAGGTCGACCGGGAGCGGGTGGGTGTGGCCGCGGGGCTCGCCGGTCACGCTGTAGACGCGGAGCTCGGGGGGATCGACCCGGTGGCGGGGAGGCGGTGGGCGTCCGACGTCGTCGGCGTCGGGCTCGGGGTGGTGGTGGCGACGACGCTCGATGCGGCCGCCGAAGGTGGGATCGGCAGCGCAGCGGGCGCCGGCGGTGGGGTCGTCGAGCTCGCGGGTGAGGATCCCGGTGAGCGCGGCCTCGGCCGCCGAGTGCCGGGAGGACGAGTCCCACCACGCCAGGCCGACGATCTGGGGGATCGCGACGGCCGCGGCGACCAGCAGCAGCCGGGTCTGGATCCTCACGAGACGCGCTCGCCGGCGAGGCGGTACCCGACGCCCCAGACGGTGTCGATGATCCCCGGCCCCAGCTTGCGGCGCAGGCGGGAGACGTGCACGTCCAGCGTGCGCTCGTTGCCGTCCCGGTCGGGGTCGAGCACGTTGGCGACGAGCCACTTTCGGGTGACCGCGGCGCCGGGTCGGCGGGCGAGGGCGGCCAGCAGCGCGAACTCGGCGGGAGTGAGCGCGACCGACTCGCCGTCGACCTCCACCTCGCGCTGCTCGAGGTCCAGGGCGAGCGCGCCCAGCTCGATGCGATCGGCGCGTTGAAGCACGGGTCTGCGCAGGCGGGCCTTCACCCGCTCGATGAGCTCCTCCGGCCAGAAGGGCTTGGCGAGGTAGTCGTCAGCACCCAGCCGCAGAGCGCGGACCTTGTCCTCGGAGCCGTCCAGGGCGGAGAGCACGAGCACGGGCACGTCGCTGCTGGCGCGGAGCTGGCGCAGCACCTCGAAGCCGTCCTTGCCGGGCAGCTTGAGGTCCAGGATGACGAGGTCCACCGGGGGCGGGTGGTCGGGGTGGATGTCGTGACCCCGACGCCAGCGGATGACGTCGATGTCGAGCGCATGGAGGTGACCCTCCACCTGGGCGCCGAGCGCCTCGTCATCCTCGACCAGCAACACCGTGGGCAACGGTCCCTCCTGGGCTTGCGCCTAGCACGTGCCGTCGGACAGCGAGCTGCGGATGGTGATGGTCTTGTGCAGGACCAGGGCGCCGTCGTCGGCCTGCCGCCAGCGGAACAGGTACGCCGACAGGTCGCGCGACAGGATGTTGTCGGAGCTGTTCGGCGTGTCCGGTCGACCGAACTCGCTGTAGATCGGCTGGGTGTCGAACACGTCGAAGAGCAGCGTCTCGTCGAAGCCCAGCTGGGACGTCACGTACGTGTCGCCGCCGACGCGGACCTGGAAGTGGATGTGCACCGCGCGGCTCGGGTACCAGCCGGGCATGCAGGTGTCGAAGTGCACGACGCCGTCGGCATCGGTGGTCTGGGTGCCCCGGAACCAGCGGGCGGCGCGGGCGGTGCTGTCGCCGTCGGTGCACATGTCGGCGGCATCGGAGCCCGAGTACAGGCCCGCGGGCGAGCAGTGCCACACGTCGACGACCGCGCCCTCGACGGGGTTGCAGTCAGTGTCGACGATGCGCAGCGACATGCGGGTGGGCAGGCCGTCGACGGACTCGGAGATGTCCTGGCGCTCCAGGGTCTCGGCGTAGCAGGGGCCGAGGGTGAGCTCGCAGGTCTGGGCGCAGGTCTCGTCGCTGAAGTCGACGTCGTAGGTGGAGGCGAGCGCCGCGGTGCCTCCGGTGGCCCAGCCGCCGGGGGTCCAGTCGGTGTCGGTCTGGGTGGAAGGGCTGTCGGTGGCGTCGCTGTCGCCCCCGACGCAGGCGCCCAGGCCCACCGTGCTGGCGACGGTGGCGCCGGCCAGCAGACCCGCGAGCACTTCGCGGCGATCGAACGAGAGGGTGTCGGACATCAGGCCTCCATGGTCCCAGCTCTATCGGCCGATGCTGAAGATGTTCTGAACCCCCGACGCTGTCGAGGTCTTCGGCGAGGGTAGGAACCTGGGGAGTGCCGGATCCAGGCGAGGTGTGGCACGGTGGGTCAGATCTCGGGGTTCCGCTCACAATATCTGCGTGAAGCGGTCGTTCTCCCCAGGGCACCGAGGCGGCCTCTGCCGCCCCGATCTGGAGTTCCTCATGTCCAGCCAGAGCCAGTCGTCGTGGTGGGACTATGTCCCACCGTCCCTCGATCTCTCCGAGCTCGTCCACAGCACCAAGGAGGAGGCGGCCGAGCGCCTGCGGGAGGCGGTCGGTGCGGTCGCGGACGCGGGCAATGCCGCGGTGCAGGAGGCGGTCGAGTTCGGCAACGGCGTCGTCGACGCGGGACAGGAGGCGGCGCTGGGCCTGCAGCAGGCGGGCGGTGACATCTTCGACGCCATCGCCGATGCCATCGTCGTGGACGAGGAAGGCGACGGTCAGGACGTCGAGCAGGCGATCGACCTGCCGGAGCAGGACGCCGAGCAGGACCCGGCGGAGGAGGCGGCCGAGGAGGTCATCGACAGCGGCGGAGACACCTACAAGGACCAGCGCGACAACGAGAGCGCCCACGTCGGCGGCGACTACAGCTGCAGTCCGACCTCGTTCACTGCAGCGCTGATCGACCTGGTCGGGGACGAGTCCGCGGTCAAGGCGCGCACGGTCGAGCTCATCGACGCGGCGGGTGGGAACAGCGACTACCAGCAGACCGAGGAGCTCATCATCGAGCTGCTGATGGTCACGGACTGGGCGACCGTGTGCAAGGCGCACCCGGAGTTCTTCTGGAACGGCAAGGAGTGGGCGACCTGGGCCGCAGGCAGTCCGCTCAGCGGCAAGTACTACAAGGATCCCTACGCCCAGCAGTACGTCGCCTCGCTCTACGACGGGGTCGACGCCAGCGGGACCGAGGCGGCCGGCGGCGTGTTCGGCTACGAGGCGTGGAAGCCCTACCTGGAGGCTCTGGACGACGGTGCCGAGGTCACCGCCGAGGGCGACGCCATGACTGGCTCCGGCCACGTCATCCGCGTGCTCGAGGGCGACGCGTCCGGCCTGCTGATCAACGACCCCTACGGCCTGTGGGTCCACAAGGGGATCTACCTGAAGAACGGCGCGGAGACCCTGCCGATCCTGGGCGGTGACCAGTCGACCTTCGACGACCGCGCCAGCCGGAACGCCGAGCTGTCGGCCCAGTACGACGCCTACCGCGACGAGGGCCCGGACTGGACGCCGTACACCGCGTGGGGCCAGAACAACTGGTATCCCTGGGCAGACGCCGAGGAAGCGAAGATCGGAGACTGGGTCAGCGTGCTGCGCAAGGCCTGAGGCTACGGCTTCTTGCGACAGCCCTTCCGCGACATGGGGAAGCCGTCCACGATCGCCAGACAGGCGTGGATCTCGACGATGGAGACCACCTCGTCGATCGCGCCGAACGGTGGGAAGGCACCCTTCACCGCGACGCCGCCCTCGGCCTTGGAGCAGGTGGCGGTGAGGTGCTCGTCCGGACCCCCGCCCACCTTCGACCCGCTGCAGGCCTCGGGGTCGAAGGTGCCGAAGCGGAGCTTCGCCGGGTCGTCGATGGCGGTCAGATCGGGGCTGGTGCGGCGGGTGCCGTAGTAGGTCCAGGCGCCCGAAGGAGAGGGTTCGAAGCCATCTTCAGCGATGAGCCGGACCTCGGTGAGCGCGCCACCTTCGGGAAGCCGCAGCTCCAGGCCCTGCACGACGCCATCCGCCGAGAGTGCCGTGCCGGCGAGCTGGTCGGCGGCCACGCGAGCGGCGATCCACGGGGTCGTCGCGTAGTGGGGGGCGCCCTTCTCGGGCTTGACCAGCAGGCGCACCTCGACGGGTCCGCGCCCCATGATCTGCACGCCCTGCACCTGCTGCACGGAGGGGGTGAACCAGGCAGCCATGGCGCCGGCCGGAGCTTCCCAGGCGGTGGTGAGGTCGTCGTCCGCGGCGCGGACGGCGTGCTGGTCCAGGTCTGCGGTCGGCCAGGCGACCCGGGAGTCGGCGATGAGGTAGGCGCGAACTGCGGTCCCGTCGAGCGTCGGGTCGAGCGCCGCCTCGGTCGTCGCCTGGCCGTCCTCGGGGGCGGGACGGGTGATGCCGTACTCGGACGGCTCCGACGGGCCCGACGCCATGCCGCCACACGCCAGGATGACGAGGGCGGTGGGGGGGGCGAGCCAGGGGAGGGTCGGGCGCACGGGAGACTCCAGGTCGTTCGCTGCGTTCTACCGCGAGAGGGCGTCCACCGCGGCGGCGCACTCGGCGTGGGTCTGGATGACGCCGCGGCTGGCCTGGTCCTGGCTCCACAGCTCGCCCCAGGTGCCCCGGAGCGCGACTCCGTCCGTGGCGAGGGCCTGCTCGCCGCGGAACCACTTCATGGTGTCGGCGCAGGCGCGGCCGGCGTCCTCCGCGGTGCTGTCGGTGCAGTCGCCGCCGGGGGTGCCCGGCGGGGTGCCGTAGTCGGCGACGGCATCGTCGGTGAACCGACAGGCGCCTTCGGTGAAGGGCCCGACGGTCTGGCAGCCGATGCTGACGCCGTCCGCGGACGCCTCCTCCAGGATCTGGCGCACCCCATGGCCGGGGGAGGTGTCGGTGGCCCAGAACCGCTCTGCGCAGTTCCATAGGGAGATCCCGGACTTCTCTGCGCCAAACGTGTCCCGGCTGTGGCGGTACAGCGCCAGCGGGGTGTCGCAGTCCTCGTGGCTGCCGCCGCGCTCCAGCCACAGGCAGTGGCCGGCCTCGAAGACGACGGGCACCGTGAACGCCTCCTGGTGGAGGTCCATGACGTCGAGGTAGGCCTGCCGGATGACCGCGTCGCCGGGGTCGACGTCGAGGGTGGTGCGGTCCATGCGCAGGTGCAGCTCGTAGCCGTTGGTCATGCTGGAGATGGTGAAGTAGACGCCGGCCAGCGCGGGATGATCGGCGATGGCCGGGCCGACCTTGTCCTGGAGCAGGGCCTTCAGGTTCGCCTGGTAGCGCTCGTCCCAGGGGTGGCAGAGCCGGCCCTCGAAGCGGATGTCGTCGAGCTCCCAGCTGCCGCAGGCCTCGTACCAGGACGGCGGCAGGTGGATGCCCTGGCCGAGCGCGACCATCGCCCGGCCCCCGCGTGCCTCGACCGCGTCCAGGTTGGTGACGATGGTCTCGGTGAGCGCGTCGAGGTCGTCGCCGCACAGATCCATGTTGAAGCGCAGGAGCACCCCGTCGGGAGCGTTCCAGCTGGCCATGCCGCGGCAGCTGCGTACCCCCGCCGCCGACTCGAACGCCCCGCGGATGAGCTCGGGCGCGGCGGTGTCCGAGTCGGTGTCGGTGTCTGAGTCGGTGTCGCTGTCCGAGTTGTTGCTGCTGTCGGTGGGCTCGGCGATGGTCGCGCAGGCGGCGAGCAGCACGACGAGGGCGAGGTGGCGCATGGGGCTCCGGGGCGTGGTGGGTGGCCCGCCCCGGCTCGGTGGGGCGGGTACGGAGAACGAACCCGGTCCTGGCGTATTGCGTCGGGCGCTCAGCGTCCCTCGTCGACCCGCCAGTACGCGCTACCGCCGGCCTCGCGCTTCATGAACCCATGGTCGATGAACCCGCGGCGCAGGGTGGCCGTGTCGTCGGTGAGCACCTTGAGCCGTGCGTTGACCTCGCGCTCGTCCCACGGGCCGTCGTCTTCGAAGTGCTTCAGCGCGTGGCGGAGCAGCACCTCGAACTTCTTTCGCTTCATGGGGATCTGCTTGATACGCCCCTCTTCGTCGAGGAAGGTCTCCAGGGTGCGCCGGTCGAACGGGTCGAGGTCCGCCCCCAGGGAGCGCAGCTCGTCCTCCGAGAGCAGGGTGCGTGCGCGCTCCTGCAAGGCCTCGAGATCGAGGCTGTAGACGTGGTAGTGCCCGGACGTGGTCGCGCTCACGAGACCGACCTTGGACAGCCGGGCGAGGTGATGGGACACGGTCGACGGCCGCAGGTCCAGCACTGTCGCCAGCTCCTCCACCGCGTGGGGGCGATCAGCGAGCAGTCCGACGATGCGCAGGCGGTTGGCGTCCGCGAGGGCCTTGAAGAAGGGCAGCAGGATGTCTTCTGGCATGGTTGTCTCCACGATTCGATCACTATCGAAATGAGTGGAGAGGCGCAAGGATGTTGTTGGGGTCAGGCCGGCAGGTGTGACATCCACCTTGTCGGGGTCAGGCCGCCCCGCCCGACTGCAACGCCTTGTCACAGCATCATCTCGGCGTCAGGAACCACATCGTGCTAGTCGGCGCCGTGCTGGTCTGACACTTCGTTCGGAAACTGGCCGCGCGGCCAGTTCACCTGGCCGATGGGCCAGTTGACAACGGCCTCAACACGGATCAGAGGGTACCCCGGACCCCCCTCGTCCCCGGGGCCGCGTCGCCCGATCCATCGACCGCCCGGTCCGGAGCCCCCCCGCGTGACTCACGCTCTACAGAAAGGCTGGTACCTCCTCGGTGATTCGCGTCCGAGCGCGGATCGTGCGGGCCTGCTGTCCGCGCTCCAGCGCCTCGATCAGGACGTCGCCATCGTGCTCGTCGACGGTCAGCCCCACTGGGCCACCGGCGGTGCGGCGGTGCTCACCGGGCCTGCCCCCCAGCCTCCGGGCACCGACGCCCTGCCCCTGCTCGCCCACGTGGCTCCCCTGACCCCCGACCGCCTCGGCGACCCCGGCTTCTGCCGCGCGTATGGCGTCAGCGCCCCCTACGTCGCCGGCGCCATGGCCAACGGCATCGGCAGCGAGGAGGTCGTCATCGCGATGGCCCGCGCCGGGCTCCTGGGCTTCTTCGGTGCCGCCGGCCTGCCCGTCGCCCGCATCGAGCAGGCCATCGACCGGATCCAGGGCGCCGTCGGCGAGCTCGCCTACGGCTTCAACCTGATCCCCAGCCCGAACGAGCCCGCGGCCGAGCAGAACACCGTCGACCTCTACCTGCGCCGCGGCGTGCACGTGGTCTCCGCGTCCGCGTACATGAAGCTCACCGCACCGCTGGTCCAGTACCGCGCCGCTGGCCTCCGCCGCGCTCCCGACGGCCGGATCCTCCGGATGAACCGGGTGATCGCCAAGGTCAGCCGCCCCGAGGTCGCCGCCCACTTCCTGCGTCCCGCCCCCAAGGCCATGCTCGACGCGCTGGTCGCCGCCGGCCGGATCACCCCCGATCAGGCCGCCCTCGCTGCACGCGTGCCCGTCGCCGACGACATCACCGCCGAGGCCGACTCCGGCGGCCACACCGATCGCCGCCCCCTGCCGGTCCTGCTGCCCCTGCTCCAGGACCTGCGCGACCGCATGGCCCGCGAGTACGGCTACGACGATGTGCTCGGCGAGACCGTCCGCATCGGCGCCGCCGGTGGCCTGGGTGCCCCCGCGTCGGTCGCCGCCGCCTTCCAGCTTGGCGCCGCCTACGTGCTCACCGGCACCGTCAATCAGGCCTGCGTCGAGGCCGGCACCAGCCCCATGGTCAAGGCCATGCTCGCCCAGGCCGGGTTCGCCGATGTCGGCATGGCCCCTGCCGGCGACATGTTCGAGCAGGGCGCCGAGGTCCAGGTCCTGACCCGCGGCTCCCTCTTCGCCCGTCGCGGACACCGCCTGCGCGAGTGGCACAAGCGCTACGACAGCCTCGACGAGCTCGCCCCCGACGAGAAGACCGAGCTCGAGGAGAAGATCCTCCGCCGCCCGGTCGCCGACGTGTGGGCCGAGTGCGAGCGCTTCTTCGCCGAGCGCGACCCCGAGCAGCTCGAGCGCGCCCGCAAGAACCCCCGCCACCAGATGGCGCTGGTCTTCCGCTGGTACCTCGGCCTCTCCAGCCGCTGGGCCATCTCCGGCGAGCCCACCCGCAAGGCCGACGTGCAGGTCTGGTGCGGGCCCGCCATCGGCGCGTTCAACGCCTGGACCGCCGGCAGCTTTCTCGCCTCTCCCGAGGCGCGCCGCGTCGACGTCGTCGCCGCAAACCTGCTCGCCGGGGCTGCCGCCCTCATGCGAGCCCGCGCCCTGCTCCAGCAGGGTGTCGACCCCGGACCGGAGGCGTTCACCTACGTCGCCCGGCCCTTGTCCCCGAGGTCCTGAATGTCCGAGAAGAATGTTCCCATCGCGATCGTGGGCATGGCCGCGCTCCTCCCGGACGCGCCGGACCTCGCGACGTACTGGCGCAACATCGTGGACGCACGCGACTGCCTGACGCCGATCCCCGAGGACCACTCGTGGTCGCCCAAGGACTTCTACGACGAGGACCCCGCGACGCCCGACAAGACCTGGGCGACCAAGGGTGGCTTCATCGGCAAGGTGCCCTTCGATCCCATGGATCACGGCGTCATCCCGGTCGCGCTCGAGGCCATCGACACCGACCAGCTCCTGGCCCTCATCGTGGCCCGCGAGTGCCTCTCCGACGCCGGCATGGACCCCGACGGTGACGGCTGGGACCGCGATCGCACCAGCATCATCCTCGGCCACACCTCCACCAACGAGCTGGTCGTCGACCTGTCCGCCCGCCTGCACCACCCCACCTGGCGCAAGGCCATGGCCCGCCAGGGCGTGCCCGAGGCCGTCATCGACAAGGTCGTCGGGGACATCGCCCAGTTCTACCCGACCTGGCAGGAGCAGAGCTTCCCCGGCATGCTCGCCAACGTCAGCGCCGGCCGCATCGCCAACCGCCTGAACCTGGGCGGCACCAACGCCAGCGTCGACGCCGCCTGCGCCAGCTCCCTGGCCGCGATCCACTACGCGATCTCGGATCTGCAGGCTGGAAAGGCCGATGTCGCCATCTCGGGCGGCACCGACACGCTGAACGACATCTTCATGTACATGTGCTTCAGCAAGACCCCCGCGCTGTCCCGCCAGGGCGACGCCCGGCCGTTCAGCAGCGACAGCGACGGCATCGTCATCAGCGAGGGCATCGCCATGTTCGCGCTGAAGCGCCTGGCCGACGCCGAGCGCGACGGCGACCGGATCTACGCGGTCATCCAGGGCATCGGCACCAGCTCCGACGGCCGAAACAAGAGCATCTACGCCCCCTCCAGCTCGGGGCAGGTCAAGGCGGTCCACCGCGCCTACGACGAGGCCGGCTTCGAGCTCGAGACCGTCGAACTCATCGAGGCACACGGCACCGGCACCAAGGCGGGCGACCTCGCCGAGTTCAACGGCCTGCGCGAGATCTTCAGGCACTCCACCCGCGACGAGCGCCACGTGGCGCTGGGCTCGGTGAAGTCCCAGATCGGCCACACCAAGGCCACCGCCGGCGCTGCCGGGCTCATGAAGGTCGCCCTGGCCCTGCACCAGCGCGTCCTGCCCCCGACCGCCAAGATCACCGCTCCGAACCCCAAGATGGCGTTCGACGGCACCCCGCTCTACCTCAACACCGAGGCCCGCCCCTGGGTGCACGCGGGCGACACCCCCCGCCGCGCCGGCGTCAGCGCGTTCGGATTCGGCGGCACCAACTACCACCTCGCCGTCGAGGAGTACCTGCCCACCGACGGCGCCCCCGGTCAGGTCTGGCTCCCGGCCACGGAAGCCCTGTTCCTGGTCGGCGCCGACTCCGACGAAGCCTTGCTCGCCGCCATCGAAGAGCTCTCCGCCCTGTCCGCGCCCACCGTGCACCACGCCAGCCAGCAGACCCTGTCCCGCTGGACCCCGGGCTCCCGCGTGGTCGGTTTCCTGGCGTCTGACCTGGATAGTCTGCGCGCCCGCTGGGCCATCGCCCGCACCCTGGTGCAGGCCGGCGCTCCCGCCTCCGACACCGGCGTGCGCTACGCCCACCCGACCGCCGATCAGGCCCGCCTGGGCGTGATCTTCCCCGGTCAGGGCAGCCAGTACGTGGGCATGGGCCGCACCGCCGCCCTGCGCCACCCGGCCCTGCGCCAGACCCTGGACCGCGCCGAGCAGGCCCTCCGCGACGCCGGCCGCGGCTCGCTCTTCCAGCGCATCGATCCGCCCGCCGCCTTCACCGCCGAAGACAAGAAGGCCCAGCAGGCCGCCCTCACCGCGACCGAGTGGGCCCAGCCCGCCCTCGGCGCCGTGGAGCTCGGCCTGTGGAACACGCTGTCCGGGTTCGGCGTGACCGCGTCCAGCCTGGCCGGCCACTCCTACGGCGAGCTGGTCGCCCTGCACGTCGGCGGCGCCTACGACGAGGCCACCCTGTGGACCCTGTCCCGCGTGCGCGGCGAGGCGATGAAGTCCGACGGGCAGACCGATCGCGGCACCATGGCCGCCGTGCGCGGCAAGCTGGCCCAGGTGGAGGAGCTGGTCGCCGACGTCGAGGGCGTCGTGCTCGCCAACAAGAACCACCCGACCCAGGCCGTGCTCGCGGGCACCCGGCAGGGCATCCAGCAGGCGCTGGAGGTCGTGGCCGCGGCAGGCCTGACCGGCACCGAGATCCCCGTCTCCGCCGCCTTCCACAGCCCGCTCGTCGCCGACGCCCGCGAGCCCCTCGCCGCCGCGCTGGACGAGGCGGACGTGCGCGCGCCGAGCACCCCGGTCCGCTCCAACGTGACCGCCAACGTCTACCCGTCGGACCCCGCCGAGGTCTGCCGCCTGCTCGCCGATCAGATCGTCAGCGGTGTCGACTGGGTCGGCGTGGGCCAGGGCATGATCGACGAGGGCATCCGCACCTTCGTCGAGTGCGGTCCCAAGTCCGTGCTCTCCGGCCTGGTCAAGCGCTGCACCAAGGGCATCGACGGCGTCGAGATCATCGGCCTGGACGACGCCCGCACCGACGGCGACGTGCTGCTCAAGCGCGCCCTGCTCGCGCTCGCCTGCCGCGGCGTCGCCATCGATGTCGCCCCCATCCTGAACGAGCGCCTGCCCGCGCCCCCGCGCACGGCTGGCTCCAAGGCTACCGTGTGGCTCGGCGGCGCCAACTTCAAGCGCCCCGACACCCTCGAGCCGCCCCAGCCCGAGCGTCCGGCCTGGTCCGAGCCCGTGCGCCCCGCGTCGGTGCCGGTGGCCACAACCCCGGGTTCGAAGCCGATCGTGGACCAGCCCCGCGTGCACGCCGACGGCTCGATCGACGCCCCGCGACGCCGCCGCGCCCCCTCGCCGATCCCCCTGTCGGACACGGCCGGCCCGCCCATGTTCACCGCCCCCCGCGGCGACTCCCCGGTGCCCGCGCCTCGGACGGCCCCGCCCGCCCCTGCGAAGCCCGCCGCCATCGCCGGTGACGCGCTCGGCGCCCTGCTCCAGGCCACCCGCGAGAGCCTGCACGCCTTCCAGCAGACCCAGGCGAAGACCGCCGAGGTCCACCAGGCCTTCCTCGAGGGCAACGCCAAGGCCCAGGAGAGCTTCGCCGAGCTGATCCGCGCCCACACCAGCCTGCTCCACCAGGCGGCGGGCGGCGGCGTCGATCTCTCCCAGGTCAGCGTGCCCGCAGCCCCGGCGCCGGCGCCGGCAGGCGTGCCCACCATCGCCGCCGATCACGACGCGCTCACCGCGGCGATCGTGCGCCCCAC
>CALATR010000798.1 GCA_937891875.1 uncultured Pseudomonadota bacterium
ATCGGAGCTTCGGACGCCGGCTTTCACAACGGAGGAGCTGAGCTCCGGAGGTCTGACGGAGACCGGCTGGCGGGGCGGAGGGGGTGGGGCTGAAGCCCGGAATCAAGGGCCTGTGAGGCCAGTTCCTGCCGGGCAGTCGTCCTCTTCTTGATCGGCAGAGACGACGAGACTCGCTGCCCGCCCGGATCATCGGATCCTCGAGACCTGTTCGCGGTCAAGACCGTCTCCGCCAAGACCGCTCCCACCTCCGTCAAGCCTCCGGAGCTCAGCTCCTCCGTGTTGAGAACAGACGTGCGAACTCCCACCTCGCCCTCTGCGACCCCCTCTGTGCCTCTGTGCCTCTGTGCCGAGCACCGCTCCGAAGCCCCACGACCGTCAGGCCGAGGTCCGGTGTCCGGTGTCCGGCTAATTCCATCGCTTCATAGCCCCAAACCACCAACCACCAACTACTCCCTCCGCCACACCCTCTCCCCCACCCGCACCCACCCCTCCCACGCCACGCCGCTGGTCCTCCACGCCGCCTGCTTGTGGTCCTCCGGGGCGGTCACGGCCCAGACGATCCCGTACCGGTCGGCGAGCCTCGCGATGTCGGCGGAGGTCGCGTCGGGGGGGATCTGCAGGGCGGGGTGGTCACAGCGGGCGGTGACGTGCAAGGGCTCGTAGGCGAGGACCGGGGCGCCGGCGGGCACGCCCTGGGCGGCGAGGGCGGCGCAGTCGTCGCCGACGGCGAAGGCGCCGTGGAGCTTCACGCCGACGAGGCTGCCGAGGGTGATGCCCCCGACCGCGACCACGCCGGGCAAGAGCCAGGGGGACAGGTCGCGGAGCACGTCGCGGGCGCCGACGAGGCCGAGGGCGGCGAGGGCCGGCAGGACGGCGGCGAGGGTGCGGTAGGTCGTGCCCTGACCAGCGACCCCGGGCGCGAGGAAGAAGTCGGCGAGCAGGACGAGGGGTGGGAGCAGGAGCACCGGCCACAGGGTGCGATCGCGACGGCGGAGCAGCAGGGCGAGACCGCCGAAGAGCACGGGGAGAACACCGCCTTCGAGCACGAAGAGCCCCGCCGCGAGCGGGGTGGAGCCGAGCACGCCGACGAGGCGCTCGCCGAGGCCGAGCGGCGCGGGATCCTGCAGCAGGAGGAGGTCTCCGACCGAGCCGGCGGTGGCGACCCGCGCGCGCAGGGCGAAGAAGCCGTCGCCAGCGAGCAGCCAGCCGCGGAGCATCCACAGTCCCGCCGTGCCGGTGCCGGCGAGGGCGGGCCAGGGGGCGCGGCGCAGGGTGAAGCCGGCGGCACAGGCGAGCCCGAGCAGGAAGCCGTCCCCTCGGGAGAGCGCGGCGAGCACGCACAGCACGACGGTCGCGAGCAGGCGGCCCTCGGCGACCGTGAGCAACGCGGCCCCGCCGAGCAGGCCGAACAGCCCGACCGAGTCGGGCACCCCGAGGAAGGGCAGCGCGCCGAGCCCGCTCGCCGCGACGATCCCGGCGAGCACGCGCTGGGTGCCGAACAGGCCCAGCCGGCGACCCCACGCCCAGCCGAGCGGCCCCCACAGCGCCGCCAGCAGCACAGCGACCGCCTGGGTCATGCGCCACGACGGCCACACGGCCATGGCGGGCACGAGGATCCGCGAAGGAAGCGGACTCCAGTGCAGATCGGCGGGGTGCTGGAGGTCCGGGGGCAGCCAGGCGACCGCCCACACCGCTCGGGTGACGGCGCCGTCGCCGCGGGCCAGGTTGCGGGCGACCTCCCAGGTGTAGGCGGAGTCCCACTGGGTCGGACCCGGGATGCTCGCCGCCCAGAGCGCATGCCAGCACAGCCCGAACGCGACGACCAGGAGCAGCTGCCGCGCCGCGGTCGACACCCGCCTACTCCGCGTAGCCGAGGGCGCGGAGCTGCATCCGGAGCACCTCGTTGGGCTCGGCGGTTTGGGCCTCGGCGGCCGTGTGGGCCTGCTGGCGATCGCTGCGCCAGCCCCTCAGCCGCTCCAGGAGCCCCGGATCCCACTCGGGCCGATCGCACGCTGGATCCTCCAGGATCCGGCAGCAGCCAGTCGAGAACTCGAGCCCGCGACCCTTGCTGATCGACTGGGCGGTCGCCTTGTCGTCGTGGTCGATCTGGCAGTGCATGTCGGCGGTGATGGCGGCCGAGCGATCCGCCCAGCGCAGGCGCGTCGACGTGTAGGCCGTGTCCCGGACTGCACTCCCCTGCCCCGCCTTGACCGCCACGGACAGATCCTCGCCGACGAGGCCCACCTTGCCGAGCCCGAGCAAGCCCAGCACGGTCGGCGCCAGGTCCAGCTGGGTCGAGAGCCCGCCGATCCGCCCCCGGCCGATCCCAGCCCCCGAGATCACCCAGGGAACGTGGGTCGTGCTCGGGTAGAGGGTGAACCCGTGGGCCTGGCCGTGGGACGGAGGCAGCTCGAGCCCCTCCCCGTGGTCCCCGACGAGGACGAAGATCGTCTCTTCCAGAGGAATGCCTGCGGCGGGCAGCCCCTCGACGAGCTCCTTCAGCGCGAGGTCGGCCTGGTTGAGCCCGGCACGGTAGCGGGCCACCTCGTCAGGCAGGTCCGCCTCCGCGAACGTCGCCTGAGCCTCGGGGCTGACCCGTCGCGGCGCGTGGGCGTCGATGAGCACCACCTCGAGGAACACCGGGCGCTTCCGGTCGGGGCGGGCGGCGACCTCGGCGAGGGCGTGCTTCACCACCGCCGGCCCCCGCGAGCGCACCTCGTCCGCCGTCTCGATCCCCGCGGTGCGGGTCCACTCGGGAAACGCCTCCACATACACGTCAAAGCCCTGATCAAAGCCCCACAATGAGCTCAGATTCGGATTGCTGACCACGGCGACGGTCGACCAGCCCGCCTCGTGTAGCCGCTCGGGCAGGGTGTGCGCCGACGCCGGCAGCCCGCGGTGGTTCGGTCCGAACGACGGCTCGGTGATGCCGAGATCATCGGGGTAGCGGCCGGTCAGGATGGCCGCGGCGGCGGGCCGGGTCCACGGCGCCTGAGCGATGGTGCGCTCGAACACGACCCCCTGGGCGGCGAGTCGGGAGAGCGTGGGCGCCACGTCGGGCCGTCCGCCCCACGGGCCGAGCTGGTCGGCGCGCCACGTGCAGCCGATGAGCAGCACCACGTGGGGGGCTGTCGGCACCTCGCGCGGGTCGTCGGTCGGCCAGCGGCGCCACGCCGAGACCGGTGCGGGGGTGTCAGAGTCCACTTCGACCGCGGAATCCGCGGAGTCTGCAGCGCCGCCACCGAAGCAGGAGACGAGCAGGAGGCACAAGGGGAGCAGGGATCGCATGGTGCCGGTGCTAACCTGCCACCATGAGCTCCGAGCCGGACATCGCCGCGACGCTCTCCTGGTTTGGGGAAGAGCCGGCGGAAGTCACCGCATGGCCACCTCCTCCAGGCCCCGCGTCCCGGGTCACGGGCGAGCCGACCAGCGTGCTCCCCGCGCGCTACATCGACCTCGGCCACCTCGCCCTCGGAGGCATGAGCCAGCTGCGGCGGG
>CALATR010000799.1 GCA_937891875.1 uncultured Pseudomonadota bacterium
CCTCGACGACGACGAGTGCGACGAGGTCATCGTCCTGACGGCGACCGGTCGCCTGCAGGTGCGTGGCCAGCCCTGCGGGGACGCCCGACCGCGCGCGGTGACCGTCGACGAGCCTACGCCCGGTCCGGACGCGTCCCAGAGCGACGCCACCGCCGACGAGCCCGTCGTCACCACCACCGAGACCCGCAAGCCCCTCGTGGTCGCGGCGGAGACCCGGCCGGAGATCCATGTGGAGGTCGGGCAGCGGCTCGACCTCCAGCTGGTCGACGCGGTGGGCACGGCGAGCGCATTCGCGGCGTCGGGAGGACCTTCTGCGCTGGTGGTCACCTCGAGCGGCACGGTGCTCTACCGCGCCCGCCCGGGCGATGTCGGGCGGTGGAAGGTCTCGGTCCGACTGTGGGAAGACGGCAGCTGGTCGCGGCGCGCGGGCTTCGATCTCGTCGTCGACGGGGCCGAGGTCACGACCGTCGGCGGCACCCGGGTCTCGCGCACCACCACCGACCTCTCCCTCGCCCTCGATGAGGACGTCGGGCGGCTGGAGCGGCGCCTGCCCGTGCGCGGCTGCCTCTTCGGCATGGGTGGCGTGCTCGGCGGCTCGAAGGGGCGCAGCTGGGTCACCCTCGGCGACGGATTCCTGCTGTCCGGCAGCCCGGCGCTGGCCTTCACCTGCGACGGCGGCGCCACCCCCGAGAGTCCGTTCTGGTGGTTCGCCGGGCTCGATCTCGCGCCCTTCTTCGTCTACCTCCACGACGAGCAGGAGTTCCGCCACGGCCTGTCGGCGACGGTGGGCGCGGGCTGGCAGGAGAAGACGCTCTACGCCGGCGTGTACGTCACCGCCGGGGCCACGGTCCTCGGCGGCGGTCCGGTCGTGCGCTGGCTGCCCCTGCGGGTGCAGTCGGGTCGGCGGCAGGGCATCGAGACCCGGGTCACGCTGATGCCGACGAAGGAGCTCGTCTTCGAGGGCATGCTGCTCTACACGATGCAGCTCGGGGCCTACGCGCGGGGGCCCGCGGAGGACGACCCGTGAGCCTGGTCGACGACGCCCGCCACTTCGCCACGGTCGCCCACGCTGCGCAGACCTACGGGGACGGTCCCTACACCGCCCACCTCGCCGAGACCGCAGCCATCCTGCAGAACGAGGTGGGCGTGCACGACGAGGCCCTGCTCGCCGCCGCGTGGCTGCACGACGTGGTCGAGGACACCGGCGTCGAGCCCGCCGAGGTCCGGGCGCGCTTCGGGGAGCGGGTCGCCGCCCTGGTGGCCGCGGTGACCGACGACCCGGGGGACACTCGCGCCGAGCGCAAGGCGGGCGCGTACGTCCGCATCGCCGCCACCCCCGACGCGGTGCTGGTCAAGCTCGCCGACCGCCTGGCCAACGTCCGCGCCTGCCGCCGCGACCTGTCCGGCGACCACATCCGCACCTCCCGCGGCGAGCGCAAGATCGCCAGGTACCGAGAGGAACATCCGGGGCTGCACGCGGCGATCGCGAGCGAGGAGCCCGGGGACGGGGAGCGGTGGCTCTGGGAGGAGCTCGGGAGGGCGCTGGAGGGGTGAGAGTACGAGAAATGGAGGTCGAGCGAAGGAGATTCTGGGTCTGGCGTTGGGTGGATGCGGGTCGATGGACCTCTCGGCACAGAGGCTCAGAGGCACAGAGGGCGCACAGAGCAGGGAGCGGTCGACCCGGGTGCCATCGTGCGGGCGACAGGGCGTAGAGGACTCGATCGTCGTGGAAGGGCAGGTCTGTCGTCCTCTCTGGCGACCAAGCAGAGGACAGTCCTCGGCGAGGAACGGGACCCGCAGGCCCTCAGAAGCCCGTTCTGCGGGGGACAGCCGTCGCTCGAACCCACGATGATCCCTCTGTGAACCCCTCTGTGCCTCTGAGCCTCTGTGCCGAGCACCGCCACGAACCACCCATGCCTCACGTCCCCGATCACCTGCTCCATTTCGGATCACCCCTCCTGATCCATTTCGGATCACTCCGTCCTCCTCCCCACGCATCAACGCCCACTCTCCGCCAGGCACACCCCTTGCTTTCCTCGTCGGCAGCGACAGGAGGGAAGGTATGCAGATCCGGTTCTGGGGCGTGCGTGGCAGCGTCGCGGTCAGTGGTGCGCCGTTCGTGGATGTGGGCGGCAACACGCCGTGCGTCGAGCTGCTCTGTGAGGGGCACCGGTTGATCCTCGACGGGGGCACCGGGCTGCGTGCGCTGGGCGCCTCGCTGGGGCCGGGCCCGGTGCGGGACACCACGCTCGTGTTCAGCCACGTGCACTGGGATCACATCCAGGGGGTGCCGTTCTTCGCGCCCCTGTTCCACCCAGGGTCCGAGGTGCGCTTCCTGGGGGCGTCCCGCAACTCCGGCACCGTGCGCGACGCGCTCGACGCTCAGATGCGACCGCCGCGCTTCCCCATCGGGCTCGATGCCTTCCGGGGCAAGCTCTCGTTCGGCGACGTCGCCGACCACGTGCCCATCGAGGTCGGACCCTTCCGGCTGCGCTCGGTCGACCTGCACCACCCCGACGGCGTGCGGGCGTGGCGGGTC
>CALATR010000800.1 GCA_937891875.1 uncultured Pseudomonadota bacterium
CCCCACCGGTGAACGCGCCGCCCAGCCACGCCGCGGCCCCGGCGGCTCCGAGCACGCCCAGCCCACCCACCACCACCACCAGCACCGCCGCGAGGGCCAGCAGCCCCACCCAGGGCGAGCCCCGGCGCCGGGTCGGCCCGATCTCCGCTCCCGTCTCCGACGCGGTCTCAGGCGCAGACGTCGATGTCGTTCCCGACGAGGTCGAAACCGCCACACGGTCGACCGACGCGCCCGCGGCCACCTCCGCCGTCTCGACCGCAGGGGGCGGGGCCGCCTCCGCCGCTGCGGTGTCCACCTGGGTGCCGTCGTCCGCAGGCGCCTCCTGGGCCTCCCGCCGCAGGTCGCTGACCGTGAACCCCTGGTCGGTCTCGGCGAGCACCGTGCCCCTCGCGGTCGACCAGTCCGAGCGCGGCACGACGATCGTGCCCGACCACGCCAGCAGGCCGTCTCCCTCCAGGTGGCGCTGAGCCCGCCGGGCCAGGGAGGCGACCTCGCTGGCACTCGGCCGATGATCCGGGTCCCAGGCCAGCATCTTGAGGATCACATCCGCGACGGGGGCGTGCTCCCGCAGCTGGGGCACCGCCTCCACGTGCTCGCGGACCCGGGCATCGTGGGCGTCAGCGTCGGAGCAGACCGCCAGCTGGCGCACCGGGGGCAGCCCCGCCATGAGCGGCCGCCCGCTGATGGCCTCGAGCAGCACCGAGCCCAGGGCGTAGACGTCCGAGCCATGCCCCTCCTCATCGCCGATCCAGCGCTCCGGCGCGACGTAGCCGAGGCTGCCGACCAGCAGCCCGCTCCCCGTCTTCACCCGCCGCTCCCCGGCCCCGCGGGCGATGCCGAAGTCCAGGAGCTTGACCACGCCGTGGCGTCCGAGGCGGATGTTCGAGGGCTTGATGTCCCGGTGCACGATGCGCAGGGGGGCGCCGTCCTGGCCGGTCGCGCTCCACGCGGCGTGCAGCGCCTCGGCAACCCGGGCGATGACCTCGAGCGCGACCGCGGGCGGCAGGGGCATGCGCTCCGCCAGGTCCACGCCCTCGACGAACTCGCTGACGATGGCGATGCGGTCGTCGACGTTGACCAGGTCC
This sequence comes from uncultured Pseudomonadota bacterium, assembly GCA_937891875.1. GTDB lineage: Bacteria > Myxococcota_A > UBA796 > UBA796 > REDI01. Next base: position 1,086 of record CALATR010000800.1, read on the forward strand.
TCCACCGCCACGACCGTCGGGTGGGACAGGCGGGTCAGCAGGTGGGCCTCGTCGATGGTGCGGGCGAGGGTGTCGTCGTCCATGACGTCTGCGCGCAGGAGCTTCACCGCCACCCGCCGGGTCAGGCCGCCCGGGGTCTCCATGCGCCCCTCGTAGACCTCGCCGAAGCCGCCCTTGCCGACGAGGCGCAGCAGCACCAGCCGCCGACCGCTCGCCGTGCGCGGGGCCGTCGTGGACCTGCCTCCGACCCCGGGCAGCCGGCCGCCCCCGATGGGGCTCGGCCGGAGATCGATGGCCGATCCGGTGGTTTCTTCGCTAGGAATGGGCAGCGGCGGTACGCTCACGAAACGATCCGACACACGCAACGGGACGTGCGGCGCGGATCATAGCGTATGGACCACCTTGTCGACGTACGAACGCCTGACCCCGGTGAACGCACCCTTGGAAACGGCAGCGTTTCCAGTCGCGACTACGCCGACGCCTCACGGCGGGCCGGGCCGGGGATCTCGATCAGGTTCGCGTCCTTGATCCGGTTGTCCTCGTCGACGAGCACGACGGTGGGCTTCCAGTCGGCGACCTTGTCCTCGTGCACCTGGGCCCAGCTGGCGATGATCACGAGGTCGCCAGGCTCGAAGTGGTGGGCCGCCGCGCCGTTCACGCAGATGACGCCGCTGCCGGACTCACCGCGCAGGGTGTAGGTCTCGATGCGGCTGCCGCGGGTCACGTTCCAGATCGCGACCTTCTCGTGCTCGACCAGGTCCGCCGCGTCCAGCAGGTCCGCGTCGATGGTGATCGAGCCTTCGTAGTGGAGATCCGCCTGGGTGACGGTGGCTCGGTGGATCTTCGACTTGAACAAGGTGCGGTACATGGGGACCTCCGATCCCGGCCCGGAGTGGGTCCAGGTCGCGCCACGCCTATTACGCACCTCCGCGAGCCCTGGCGAGTGACAGGTGGGTCAAACCGCATCGCCCTGTTGCGGCGGCGCGCAGTCGGTCCCGTCGACGACGGCCTCCTCGAGGCGCTTGTCCGCGGCGATCCACCTGTCGATGATCTCGTCGTCCACGTCATGATCGCGCAAGACGGTCCGCAGGAGCGCCAGGCGGCGTCGGAAGTGGCCGCGGTTGATCGGCAGGGGTCGGTGGACCTGGGCGATCGGTCTGCCCGCATACGCCCGCGGGCCTCCGAGGTGCTCCGCCGCGTGGGCGATCTCGTGCTGCACGATGCGATCCCGGTCCCTGCCGATGAACAGGAAGCCGATGATGAAGTCCGCGAACACGCGATCGACGAAGTCACCGACGATCCGGCGCAGGCCTTCCTCACCGCCGAGCCGCTCGTAGTCGCTGTGCACCCTGTCCTCCTGCCGACGCTCCCGGGCCCGCAGACCCGTCCGGCCACTCGGGCTAACCTCTCGCTCCGACACCCCGCAGGGAGCGCCATGCCGAGCCCCTTCCCCAACCTGCCCTCGAACCAGCGCGGGCGGGTGCTGACCCTGTCCCACACCTCGGCCTGCCTCGCCGGCAACCCGTGGGACGATCCCGTCGAGCGCGACGTCCTGGTCTACCTGCCTCCCGGCTACGACGCCGGCTGGACCTACCCGGCCATCCTGGTGCTCCCCGCGTTCGCCGGCACCGGCGAGGGCCTGCTCGCCCGGGGACTCTCCGACGTGAGCCTCGCGAGCCGCATGGACCGCCTGATCGCCGACGGCTGCCCCCGCTTCATCGCGGTGCTCCCGGACACGATGACCTCGCTCGGCGGATCCCAGTACGTCGACTCCCCGGCCCTGGGCGCCTACCAGACCTACGTCGCCGAGGAGATCCCCGAGTTCGTCGCCGATCATGCGCCGATCAACGGTCGCTGGGCCGCGGTCGGGCGCAGCTCGGGTGGCTACGGCGCGCTCCGCCTGGCCATGGACCGCCCGGGGCTGCTGTCCGCGGTCGCCTGTCATGCCGGAGACATGGGCTTTCCCCTCACCTATGCCTCGGACGTCCGCGCCGCGGTCCGGGGGGTGCGCGCGCTGGGCGGGCTCGAGGGCTTCGTGCAGCGCTTCTGGGAGCTGCGCCGCCCGCCCGGCGACGCGTTTGCCGCCCTGAACCTGCTCGCCATGTCCGCCGCGTACGATCCCGACCCCACCGCGACCCCCTTCCCCGCCCGGCTGCCCTTCGACGAGGACGGTGCGGTCGACCTCGCCGCCTTCGCCCGCTGGGCTCCCCACGACCCCCTCGTCCGCATCCAGCAGGACGGGGTCGCCGACGCCCTGCGCCAGCTCGACCTGCTCTTCCTCGACGCCGGCGACAGCGACGAGTACGGCCTGCACCTGTCGCTCCGTCGCTTCGTCGCCGCCCTCGCCGAGCGCGGGATCCCCCACGAGCACGAGGAGCACCCCGGCGGCCACCGGGGCACGGCGTGGCGCTACGACGTCAGCATCCCCAAGCTGGCAGCCGCCCTGTCCGAGGGCGGGTGAGGTGCGTCCAGCTCCCCTCCTCCTCGCCGCGAGCCTCGCGGCCTGCTCGACGCTGTCCCGACGGCTCGAGTCGGAGGAGCGGGCCTTCCTCGAGGCCTCGTGCGCCCTCGCCACCGCTGCGGACGTCCGCGTAGAGCGCGGTGTGCTCCCTGCCGTTCCAGCGGACGCTCCCACCGACGACTGGCGCGCGTCGGACGCCACGGTGCGAATCGACGCCGATCGCGCGGGTGCGTCGATCGCCGGGCAGCCCGTGCCCCTGGAGGCCCTGGAGTCGACCCTGGCCGCGGCCACGGCGAGCCCCGGCGCCGAGATCGTGCTGGTCATCGCCGCCGACACGCCCGCCTGGGTGTGGCAGCCGGTCGTGCGCGCGGTGAGCCTCCGCCAGGACCTGCCCCCGCCAAGGGTCGCTCTGGAGCGGCGCGCCTCCGATCCGCGAACCCCGCCCGACCCCGGGGTCGCCGAGCAGCTGGTCCAGTCCCGCCGCGCGATCCTCGAGCGGATCGACGACCCCTATGTGCAGCAGACCGCCCTCGACCAGCTCTACAGCAGCGTCGGCGTGCCGCGGGGGGACTGCGGGGCGGTGCTCGCCGAGCTCCGGGTGCCGGTGAGGCCGCGCGATCCCTGCGCCGAGCGGGTGGCGCAAGCGCGGGAGAGCCTCTCCGCATGCGGCCTCGACCGCCGAGAACGGACCCGAGCCTCCACGGTCCTCGGAGCGCGCTGGCATTCGTTCGGGCGCGCCCTGGTGGTCACCACTCCGATCCGCGCTGACGATCTTCTGCCTCACAGCCTCGTTTTCGAGGAGGCCCTCCTGGCGACGGCCCCGGTCTCGACGCCGTCCCCGCCGTAATCAGAACGGGCGGGTCCGATTTTTCTGCACTAAACGTTGAAGGAACCCGGCCGTCCCCGAACGAAGGGGACCGAGGGAGGCATCCAATGCGCAACATCATCATCGGCCTTGCAACCATTTCGACCATCGCGCTGGTGGGCTGCGGCACGTCCGCCACTGACGCCCTGTACCCGTCCGGGTCGTCCACCATCGTGACCTCCGCCGACCACCAGAAGGTGTTCGCAGTCAACGTGCACGAGGGCACGGTCAGCCTGCTCGACCCCGAGTCGGAGGCCATCGCCAACGTGGACGTCGGAGACGAGCCCACCCGCATCGCCCGCGTCGGCGACCGTCTGGTCGTCACCCTGCGCGGTGAGCGCTCCATCGCGGAGCTGGACGGCACCACCGGCGAGGTCCTGCGGGTCCTGCCGACCACCGGTCCGGAGCCCTTCGGCGTCGTCGCCACCAAGGACGGCTCGCTGGTCTACGTCAGCGTGTCCATGGGCGGCCTCATCGAGGAGCGCGACGGCACCAGCCTGGAGGTCCTGCGGACCTTCGAGGTCGGCGGCGAGCCCCGCTGGATGGCCCTGCACCCGAGCGGGCGCACCCTGGTCGTCGGCCACGCCACCGGCTCGGAGCTCACCAGCATCGACCTCGAGGACGGCGCCCAGGCCACCCTGGAGCTGCCCGAGCACGAGACCACCGTGCCGGGGTCCGTCAACGGCACCTACCCGCTCGCGAGCCGGGTCACCGGTGACCCCACCTTCTCCGCGGACGGCAAGACCCTGGCAGTCCCGGCCCTCTTCGTCGACAACACCAGCGGAGAACAGGGAACCGGCGGCGTGCCGAGCTTCCCCTACTACAAGGCCGCGCAGACCACGACGCTCGGCCGGTTCAACGCCACCGTCGTGCTGTACAAGACCCGTGCCAACGGCCAGCCCGAGGAGAACGCCTTCTCGACCCAGCTGGTCGCCGACTTCGCCAGCAGCAACGGCGCGGTCGTGCTCCGCAGCTACCTGTCCAGCGTGACCCAGTCCCCCGATGAGCTCGCCTGGCTCGTGACCATGGAGGCGTCCGACGCGGTGCTCCTGGTCGACGCCACCGACTCGGCGACGAAGCCCCTCGCGGACACGAACGGCATCGCCTTCCCGAACATCGCGGTGACCAACACCGGTCGTGGCCCGCGCGGTCTGGCCGTCCTGGACGACGGCAGCGTCATGGTGCACTCGTTCCTGGACCGCTCCGTCGCGGACATCCGCTACGACGCGCTCCGCGAGGAGGCCCGCGGCGAGATCCTCAACGGCGGCTTCCCCGCGGCCACCCCGGTCAACGCCGCCATCGGCTCCCGACTGACCGAGTCGGTGCTGACCCCGGACGAGCTCGACGGCATGAACCTGTTCTACAGCGCTGCCGACGCGACCATGGGTGCTGCGGGCGTGTCCTGCTCCAGCTGCCACTTCGACGGCCGCACCGACGGTGTGACCTGGAAGCTGATGAACGGTGACCGCCAGACCCCGTCGCTGGCGGGCGTGGTCAGCGAGACCGCTCCGGTGACCTGGACCAACGACGTCGAGACCGTCGCCGCCGAGGCCGAGTTCACCGCCGAGTTCCGCATGGGCACCCGCCTCGCGGATCACCGCAGCCAGGCCATCGCCGACTTCGTCGACTTCGTGCGCCTGCCGGACACCGTCGTGCCCGACGACGCCGAGGCCATCGCCCGCGGCAAGACCCTGTTCGAGCGCGAGGACGTCGGCTGTGCCGAGTGCCACAGCGGTGACCGCTTCACCGACGGCCTGCACCACGACCTGTACGACCTGAAGGGCGTCAACACCCCGACGCTCTCGGGCATCTCGGCCACCGCGCCCTACCTGCACGATGGCTCCGCCCTCACCCTGCGCGACGTGCTCATCCGCAGCCGCGACGGCAGCATGGGCGACACCAGCATGCTCTCCGACGCCGAGCTGAAGGACCTCGAGCTCTACCTCAAGAGCCTGTAGTCCCCGACGTCGACAGACGACGCCAGCCCGCCCTCCCCAACCGGGGAGCGGCGGGCTCGCTGCTCAGATGTCCCCGTCCGGCACGGCCTGGTGGTTGAACCGGCTCATGTCGGGGAAGGCCGCGCCCTGGTCGAACTGGTAGCGGTAGGTCTGCCAGGTGGTCGAGACCCGGCGCACGTACCCGCGGGTCTCGCGGAAGGGGATGCGCTCGACGTACTCGTCGGTGGGCACGTTGCCCCACTTGCCGAGCCACTGCTTCACCCGGCCCGGCCCCGCGTTGTAGCCGGCGAGGGACAGGAAGGGGCTGCCGCCCACGCTCGCGTGCACGCTGTCGAGGTACTTCGCGCCGATCATCAGGTTGTTCGCCGGATCATTGAGATCGCCCACCGGCTCGCCCAGCCACTCCGCGGTCTGCTTGGCCGTGTAGGGCATCAGCTGCGACAGGCCGATGGCGCCGGCGAACGAGCGGATGTCCTTGTTGAAGTTGGACTCTTCGCGGACGAGCCCGTGGAGCAGCCGGGGCTCGTAGCGGGAGTAGGGCTTGGCGGCAGCCTGGACCTCGGCCCAGTAGCGATCCGGGTAGGCGACCCGCAGGATCTGGGGCTCGCGGGGGCCCAGGGTCCCGGGGGGATCGGACTGCAGCCAGCGGCGCATGTCGTCGTGGGCGAGCA
>CALATR010000801.1 GCA_937891875.1 uncultured Pseudomonadota bacterium
AAGGCGCCGCCGCGCAAGCCGTAGAGGTTGCTGAACGTCGGGTGCGATGCGTCCTCCCCGGTGATCTCCAGGGAGGCTCCATTGGCGACCGCGACGACGCCGTCTGCGGAGAAGCTGTCCGAGAACGTCGTGCTCCCGGTGATCAGGACCTCGACCCCGCTGCCGTCCGCGTAGATGGCGGTGCCGCGGACCCAGCGCCCGATGATGCCGCTGATCTCGCTGTCCCGGACCTCCAGGGAGGCCGTGCCGGTGACGATGGCGAGCACGCCGCCCGTGCGGTCGGAGATCGAGGATGAAGGCGAGTTCTCGAACAGGCGGATGCTGGACCGCTCGTCGATGCCGTCGTCGCTCGTGAGGTCGTACGGCACGAGCTTGCAGTCGTCGAGCAGGACCTCGCTGTTGTGGATGGTCAGCGCCCGACCCAGGGTGAGGGCCGGAAAGGAGAGCAGCTGTCCGGACACCGGCTCGAACGTGATGCCCTCGAAGACGACGGGGGACTCCGCGTCGGTGATCTCGAAGGTGGTGAACGTGTCGAGGAGGTAGGTGCTGCCGAGGTTGCCGATCGCAGACAGCAGCGCCGACGCGTTCGCCTTGCCCCGCACGACCGGAGTCGCGCCGACCTGCGCCTTGATCGTGACGCCGCCGGGCACCCTGAGGGCCGGGCTGTGGTGGGTGCCGTCCTCGAGCCAGATGGTGTCGCCATCCGTGGCGCTCGTGAGGCACTTCTCGAGAGGGTTCTGCAGCGGTCGGGCGGGATCCCAGGCGGCAGCCGTGCAGTCCGCCGCGAGCGCTTCTCCGGGGATCGCGAGGAGCGCCAACGCAGTCAGGGGGGGGAGCAACGGGAGGAGGAGGGCGCGCATCGAGTCCTCGGGAGGCGGGTTCGCCTCCATCACTGTAGGCAGCGTGGCGGGGATCCGCACCTGGCTCGCAACCCGACCGCAACTTCCGCTGTCGGCTAGCCGGGGTGGCGGTCCGTGAGTACCCCTGCTGGTGGAGTACGTCCTTGCCTCATCTCGATGCCCGACTGCGCGCGCTCGCCGCCGCCGCCGCCCTGCAGCGCGTCAGCTGGGACGGTCGGACCGTGGACGTCCCGCTCGCGCGGCCCTTCCGGATTGACCGGGATGAAGCGGTCTTGCAGCTGGCTGACGGCGGTTGGCTGATCCTCGCCGAGGTCGGGAGCCTCACGTCGCTGCGCGCGGCGCTGCGGCGCTGGCTCCGGGAGCTGCCCGAGGGCACGATCACGGTGTTCGTGCTCGCCGAACGTCCGGTCCTGGCCGAGATCCTCGAGGAGCCGCCCGATCGCCCGGCGGTGCGCATGCGGGTCGCGCTGCTCGATCGCGAGGAGACCCTGTGGGACCAGCCCTGGCCCGTGCTCGCCGACGTGCTGCTGGAGGCGGCCCAGCGCCGCGAGGCCCCGCCTGACGACGTCCTCGACCGCCTGCGCAACCGGGAGGGGGTCGGCTGGCCCGAGCGCTCCGCTCCGCCGCCCACGCCCACCTTCGAGCGCCTGGTCTTCGCGCTGGCCCAGGCCCACGACCTCGTGCGGCTGCTCCGGGGGGAGGCGCGGCTCCGGCTGCGCAGCGGCAGTCATGTGACGGTGCTCGCCTGGAGCGGGGAGCCCGAGGTCGATGATCCGGCCCTGGCCGCGGCGCTCGCGCGGATCGCCGCCGGTCTCGCCGAGGAGGACCTCGAGCCGGGTCTGCTGGTGGTGGACGGCCCGGAGGACCTGCTGACCCGGGTCCAGCAGGTGCTGGGCCGCGGCGCGCGCCTGGGGCGGGTGAACACGATCAGCCAGTCCGGCGTGGTGAAGCCGGCGGACGGCGAGCTCTCCCAGCTGCTCTCCCTCGCCCATCAGTGGCAGGGCGACCTCGACCTCTTTCCGCTCCTCGACGCCGGCCTGTCCCGGTCGCGGGGGCGGACCATCGATCGCAGCGCCCAGGCGGCAGGCGACACCCGGCTGGGCCTCGTTCGCGGCCTGCTCCAGCGGGTGCCCGGCCTCCGCCTGTCCTGGCTGGGTCGTCAGGGGGC
>CALATR010000802.1 GCA_937891875.1 uncultured Pseudomonadota bacterium
ACCTCCTCCGGCGGAAGCGCGGCGAGCGCGTCCGCAACAAAGGCGGCCGCGGCGGCCGGGTCGGAGCTGGGGCGGTGGAGGCGCAGATAGTGCAGGAGCTGCGGCGTGGGCAGCTGCAGCGCGTCGGCAGGCCAGCCGGCGACCTGCTCGGCGGTGAGCAGCGGATCGGCCGCGAAGACGCCGTCATAGCCGTCGAGCTGACCGCCCGCGCTCGCCGCGGTCTGAGGCGTCGTCTCACCGCCAGCCGACGCCCCGGACGAGGCGGCCACCTCGGCGGCAGCGGGGGGCGAGCCCGTGGTGGAACCAGAGCTTGGCGGCGCAGAACCGGCACATGCGGCCAGCAGCGCTGCAAGGGGGAGGACAGTCTTCATGGGCGGAGCGTAGCACGCTTGCGGACCCGCCTGTTCACCCCTGTGGGATCGCCGTAGGGTGCCCTCAGGCGGCCCCGGACCTCTTCTTGTCCGCGAACTCTCCAGCGATCACGCACCGATTGCGGCCGTTGTGCTTGGCGTCGTACAGCGCCTGGTCCGCGCGGAAGAGCAGCGCGTCGTGGGTGCGGGCGTGCTCGGGGAAGCTGACCACCCCGACCGACACCGTCGGCGGCGAGATCCGCACCCCGTCGTCGTCCCGCGGAGCGAGCGCCAGCAGGCCCTCCTGGATGCGCTCGACGGCCCCGCGGACCGCGTTCGCGTCCGCCCCGGGCATGGCGATGAGGAACTCCTCCCCGCCCCAGCGACAGGCGACGTCCTCCGCCCGCAGCGAGCCCTCCAACACCTCGGCAAACCCGACCAGCACGCGATCAGCGGCCAGGTGACCATAGGTGTCGTTGAAGCGCTTGAAGTGGTCGAGGTCGAGGATGGCGAGGCCCAGGCGGCTGTCGTTCCGGGTCGCCTGGGAGAGCTGCTTCACCAGCCAGTCGTCGAGGAAGCGACGGTTGTACAGCCCGGTGAGCTGGTCGCGCAGGGACTGGTGGCGCAGGCGGTCGCGCAGGCGCACGTTGGACACGGCGAGGGCGATCTGATCGGCGACCGTCGCCGAGAAGGTCTCGAGCCCCTCGAGGTGCTGCTGCTCCTTCTCGGTCGCCGCGACCAGCACCAGCAGGCCGACCAGCTGGCCGTGGGCGGTCAGCGGCACGCAGCGGCTCGATCCGGGGGCATCGGTGAGGTGGCGGCAGCGGAGCACGCCGTCGCGGTGGACCATGTGTGGCGCGCCGCGGCGGACGGCCCAGCAGGTGGACGGCTCCTCGGTGCGCCAGCGCCCGTCGAGGGCACCCCAGGAAGAGGCCCGGGCCTGCACGCCGGTCTCGGCGTCACGCAGGTAGACCACCCCTGACAGGCCGCGGAAGACCCGGGGGAGCAGCACGGCGAGGACCTCCTTGCACTCCTCGATGTCCATGCTCGACTGGAGCATGTCGGCGAGCTCGGACATCGAGGCCATCATGCGGCCGCGCTCCTCCAGCTCGGCCATGCGCCGCTCGAGCGCCTGGTTCGATCGCAGGAGCTCGCGCTCGGCGGCCACCAGCTCGGTGATGTCCTGGAACACCCCGATGATCTCGGTGGGCTCGCCCGCATCGTTGACCTGGACCGTGCCCATGCTGCGCACCAGGCGCTGGGCCCGGTCGCTGGCGCGGATGAGGCGGAGCTGGAAGTCGAAGCTGCTCCCCTTGGCCACCGCCTCGTCCATGTGCTTGCGCACCTGCTGGCGGTCGGCGCGATGGTAGGCCTCGATGGCCGTCTCGACCTCGGGCACGTAGGTGGCCGGATCGAAGCCATGAATTCGAAAGACCGCGGGCGACCAGTGCAGGGTGTTGCTCTCGAGATCGATGCGCCAGTGGCCGACCTCAAGCAGATGCTCGATCAGCTCGAGCTGGCGGATGCGCGCGGTCCGCTCCCGGCGCCGGATCCGCTCGGCCGACACGTCCCGCGCGATGCACAGGGACAGCCCCTCCACCGACGGGGAGGTGTTCCACCGCAGCCAGCGGAACTCGCCGTCCTTGCCTCGGTAGCG
>CALATR010000803.1 GCA_937891875.1 uncultured Pseudomonadota bacterium
GCGCGCCGTCGAGATCTGCGAGGTTGTTGAAGGACAGCGCCTTGCCCTGCAGCTGCTTCGCCCGAGCCAGGCTGCGACCCTCCTCGCGCCAGTCGGCGTAGAAGGCGGCGCGCTGGTGGGGGTTCTCGCCGTAGCGGAGCTCCTGGACCCGGCGCAGGCCGAGGCTCAGCTCGCGGGGGAAGGCGTGGGCGTCCTCGCGGGCGCCGAGCCAGTCGGCGATGACCGCGTCGTAGCGGGCGGTGTGGCGGAAGGCCTTCACCGCGAGCTCCGGACGCAGATCGGCGATGCGCTCCTCGCGCAGGGCGGCGATCACCCGCCCGTAGTCGCCCGGATCGACGATGACGGTCACGTGGCGGTGGTTCTTCGCCGCAGCGCGGACCATGGTCGGCCCACCGATGTCGATGCGCTCGACGGCCTCGGCCAGGCTCACGTCGCCCGAGGTGACCGTCTGCTCGAACGGGTAGAGGTTGACCGCCACGAGGTCGATCCAGGGGATGCCCTGCTCGGCCGCCTCGCCGGCGTGAACGTCCCGGTCGCCCAGGATGCCGCCGTGGATCCGGGGATGCAGCGTCTTCACCCGACCGTTCATGATCTCGGGAGCGCCGGTGTGCTCGCTGACAGGCCGGACGTCGACGCCCGCCTCGCGCAGGGCTCGGGCCGTGCCCCCGGTGGAGAGCACGACGTAGCCGAGCTCGACCAGGGCGCGGCCGAGGTCGCCGATGCCGGTCTTGTCGGAGACGGAGAGGAGGGCGTAGCGGGTGGGATCGGCAGACGGGGCTTCGGTCACGGGGCGGCCTCCGGGGCGGCGAGGACGCGGTAGTAAACGACCCGCACGGCCTGCGCACCCTCGACGTAGCCCTCCAGCACGACCGGCTTGCCCACATGGTCGATGAGCAGGTCCACAGCGTCATCATCGATGGTGTAGAAGGCCTGTGAGCCCTGATCCTGCACGCCGAAGCCGTTCGGGCCGTCCAGGAGTGGCCCGTAGAACGCCTGCAGCCCGTGGGTGCCCTCGCGCAGGCTCCAGCGGTCCGCCTTGAGGGTGCGCCCACGCTTGCTGCCCTCGACCACGACCTCCTCGCCGTCGAGGAACCGCAGCAGGCGCGCCTCGTCCGTCTGCGGCTGGAGGAGCCAGGTCCTCCCTTGCATCTCCTGGAGCTGGGGCCCCTGGTCCCCCGGTCGCACCACCCCTCGGATCGAGGCGGAACAAGCGCTCAGGACGAGCAGGACGATGAGTAGCGGAACCGGTCGGTGCATCGCGGCGTCTCCCGCTGTGCGATAATCGGTCGGGCACGTTGTCTGCCGGAGAACCGTCACCAGGAGAGCGACTCCGATGCTGCTTCCCCAGAAGCTCGGTCCAATCACCCTCATGCGCAAGCTGGGGACCGACGGTGTGTCCGAGGCCTTCGTGGGCATCCTGGACGAGCCCGCCGGCCAGCACGTCGTCGTGCGCCGCCTGCTGCCCTTCGTGGTGCAGGACGCCGCCCGCCTCGCCACGGTCGAGTCCCGGGTCCAGGACCTCACCGCCGTCCGCCACCCGACCCTCGTGCCGGTGTTGCGGACCGAGAACGTCGGCAACGACCACCTCATCATCGAGGACCACGTCGATGCGGTCTCGCTGGGCGACGTCATCGCCTGGTGCCGCAAGTCGGGCGAGCCCCTGCCCCACAACGTGTTCCTCAACCTGGCGACCCAGATCTGCAACGGCCTCGAGGCCCTGCACGGTCGCCCGGGCAAGGCCAGCGGCGAGGAGCACGTCCTGCACCTCGCCCTGTCCCCCGAGTCGGTGCTGATCACCCCCGAGGGACGCCTGATGGTCGGCGAGTTCGGCCTCATCCGCAGCCCGACCGCCCTGCCGTCTGGCGGCAGCGCCGATGCCTCCGCGCGCCGCCTGGCCCACGTCTCCCCCGAGCAGACCCATCCTGACCAGAAGCTGACGCCCGCGTCGGACATCTTCAGCCTCGGCAGCCTCCTGTACGAGCTCCTCATGCTCGAGCCGCTGTTCCGCCGGGAGAGCTCGCTGCAGACCATCCACGCCGTGCGCAAGGCCGAGGTCAGCGGCGCGCTCCAGATGGTCAAGAAGGCCCTGCCCGGCCTCGACAAGGTGCTCTACCGCGCGCTCTCCCTGAACCCGCGCCACCGCTACCAGCGCGCCTTCGTCCTGCGCGAGGACATCCGCGGCCTCATGGCCGGATTCTCGTTCACCCGGATCAACGAGGAGACGACGGACTTCCTCGCACCCCTGTTCGCCGCCCGCGCCCAGAGCCGCCCCGCCGCCGCCTCTTCCGAGGACAGCCAGGACAACACCGGCGCGCTCCTGCGCGAAGCTGCCGGCCTGCCCGAGCCGGCCCCCAACGACACCCGCGGCTTCCTGCGTGGGGTCGCCCAGGACACCCTGGTGCCGTCGTTCACCGACTCCGGCGCCACCGTGGAAGACGATCTCGAGGGCCTCGAGATGTGGTCCGAGGTACCCACCACGGTCGACCCCTCCGATCCGGCGGCCATCCCCGTCGCGACCACGACCGACCTCCCGCACGACCTCACCGTCGGCGCGCCGGACGTCCCTCGCGACCAGACCACCTGGATCCCGCGGGTGCCCCGCTCGACCACCGAGTGGATCCCGGTCACCCGAGACGAGGGTCCCAAGACCGGCGACTTCGACGAGGACATCAAGACCGACATCACCGCCGATCCTGCGGTCGAGCGGAGCCTCACCCCACAGGAGAAGCGCCAGCTGACCCCGGCCGAGCTGCAGAAGGAGCTCGCCGCGCTGGGCGTGGAGGTCCGCCCGACCCCGCCGCCAGCGGCCGCGCGGGAGGAGGGCCCGGACGAGTCGCCCTCCATCGCCCCGACGATGTCGCCGGAGGCAGCGACGGAAACAGTCAAGAAGGACCTCGGAACGCCCTCTTCTGCCGACACCATGGCGATGTTCATGGAGGACGACGAGGAGCCGCCCTCGGAGGAGGATGTGCCCGCGCCCGGTCTCGCGGTGGCCGGCGGCGCCGCGGCGGTGGGCGCTGCCGCAGCGAGGGGCCGGGGTGGCGACGGCCCGACGGTCGAGCCTGCCCCGGCGCCCCACGTGTCCGCCGACGGCGACACCCCCGCGTCCCAGCCCCAGCGCGCCCAGCCCAACCCGAGCAGCAGCTACCGCCCCAAGGGCGCCGCGCCGCCGCCCGCCCCCGACGCGGGCAAGGGACCCCAGATCCAGTCCCGCAAGCTCGAGGGCCTCACCTTCGACGAGGACGAGGACACCGCGGTCCACGACGAGGACGACCTGGACTGGAAGCCCCGCAGGTCCGGCCGCGGTCTGGTCATCGTGGGCGCGGCCCTGGCGGTGTTCGTGGTCGTGTTGCTGTGCGGCGGCGTCGCCGTGCTCGCCGGCCAGGGCGTCGTGACCAGCTGGTTCGAGCCCGGTCCGGTCGCCGGCGGCCCCGGTACGACCGAGCCAGACACCACCCCTGCGACCCCCACGGGCACGACCGAGCCGGCAGCCACCACGCCGGAGACTCCGAGCACAGTGGCGGCAGGCACGACCGAGCCCGCGAAGACGGAGCCCGACGTTGCGGAGACGGGCGGAAACGCTGGCGGATCGCAGGTGGTGGCGAGCAAGGACCCGACCCCGGAGCCCCGTCCGCTCGCCACCGAGCCCCGGACGACGCCCACCAGCCGCACGCCGACCAACCGCACCTCGACCGACCGCACGCCGACCAACCGCACCTCGACCGACCGCACCCCGTCGAGCAACCGCGGCACGTCGACCGCGTCGCTGACTCCGACCGCTTCGACGGCGCCAGCCGCGTCGACCGCTCCGACGACCCGCACCCCGAGCACGAACCGGGTCACGAGCCGCGACCCGGATCCGCCGCGCCTGTCGACCAGCCGGGACAGCGGCAGCCTCATCGACGCAACCCCGACCACCTCGTCGGCGGGGACCGAGACGGTCATCAAGACCGAGACCGAGCCGGTCGGCTTCGACGCCCTCGCCAGCAAGTCGCGCACCGGCAGCCTGTCCGCCGGCGACCGCCTGACGCTGGAGATGGTCGAGCGTACGGACCCGTCGTACACCCGCAGCCGCGCCATCCTGTACGAAGACGCCAAGGCCCGCGCCGACGGCTCCGCTCAGCGCAAGTACCTCGACGCCCTGCTCACCCAGCCGGAGAACAAGTACAACCCGACGTTCCTGGCCGAGGGCGCCCACATGGACATCGCGGACAAGCGCTTCGATCGCGCACTCTCCCGCGCCGAGACCGCCGAGCGGCACTGGGCCCGCCTGCCGAGCTCCCTGGTGTTCTCCCGCAAGGCCATGATCTACGAAGCCCAGGCCGCCGCCTGGCAGGGCAAGTTCTACCAGTCCGGAGGTTCGGACATGGCCGCGCTGGGGCAGGCCATCTCGGCGTGGGAGAAGTACCAGCGCCATGTCGCGACCAAGAGCCGCACCGACCTCGCCCAGCTCGCCGACGCCCAGCTGACCAAGCTCTACGACGCCCGCCGCCGCC
>CALATR010000804.1 GCA_937891875.1 uncultured Pseudomonadota bacterium
AGTCCTTGAGGGTGCGGGAGCGGGCGGAGGTCGCGTAGCTGCGGACGAGGGAGCGGTCTGCTCGGTCTCCAGTCTCCAGTCTCCAGTCTCCAGTCCGTGGACAGCACGGAGCCTCGGCCGCTGGTGGTGCCGGACGGTCGAGATCGGCACATTCAGCAAGCACTCCACGGACTTCGAGATGGCACCGGCTTGGGCGCAAGCCCACACGCCAAAAAAAAGGCCCACTGCCTGGAGCACAACTGGCGTTGCGGCCGCACCAGAGGCGATTGCTCCGACGTCCGCCGCCCTGGGACTGGAGACTGGAGACTGGGGACTGGAGACCGGCTCGCCACTCCCCTGCCCACAGCAACACGACTCCCCGCCCCCTACCCCCCGAGCGCCGCGTCCAGCTTCGCCATGTTCGCGTAGAACTCGTTCCAGAACGCCACCCGGCGCTCCTCGCGGGCCGTCGCCGGGCCTCCCTCGCCGAGGATCTGCTCGCCTTCGAGGGCGTTCTCCTCCTGGATGGTGGCGTCGGCCTGCACAGCGGCGAAGTTCGCCTCCTGCTCCGCCAGCGTCGCTTCCATCGCGCTGATCGCGTCGCCGGGCGCGGCCTGGGCCTTGAGCTCCTCGATGTGGGCGCGGAGCTGCTCGATCTTGTTGGGCCAGGCGACCATCGCGTCGACCATCTCCTCGATGTTCTCGCCCTCGCCGATGGTCTTCGCCTGGATGTGCTCGTGGGAGACCACGTCGTCTTCCATGTCCAGGCCGTGGTCCGCCGTCAGCTTGTTGAGCAGGTTCCAGGTGCTGCGCTTCTGCGGACCGCTGATGTCCTCGTAGATGTTGCCGCCGTTGTCGGACATGCGGGACTTCAGCTGGGCCGGCGACAGCGCCAGCAGCTCCTCCTTCAGCCCCGGTGCCAGGTCCAGGGCCTCGATCTGCGCGTGCAGATCGCCGCGCATGTTGACTTCCTGGTGCAGGCCGACGTTCTCGATGCCGATGGCCTTGCTGTTGTGGCCCTTCGCATGCGCGACCTTCTTGTTGGTCGGCACGGTCAGGCTGGTCTCGCCGTCCGTGTCGATGAGGTAGTGCGCACCGACATTCTTGCCGTTGCGGACCCGGCCCCGGTAGGCCGCCTTCGTGGACTCCGCCGAGCTCGAGTCGGTCTGGTGCAGCACGATCTCGGACGGGTCGCGCAGCTGGCTGTAGCCGAGCTTGCCGAACTCCCCGGTCTCGTCCTGCATGCCCATTCCCGGGTACATCCCCGGCGAGCTGGGCGTCCACAGGTCCTTCGGACGGGGGCGCGGGCGGGGCACGCGGTCGGGCGCGAGATCCGAGATGTGCTGCTGCTGTTGCCCTCCGCCCTGGGTCTGGAGATCCGCGGGGCGGGGCTGCGGGCGCACCGACGTGGTCGGCGCGAGTCGGCTCTTGGACATGGGGGCTCCGGAGGATGCGGGGCAGGGTCATCGTACGTACCCAGGGCCGTAGTCGTCAAGCTCATGCGCCTGTCACCGCGGTGTCGGTATCCGGTCGCCCCGGCGAACCCCTTCAGGTCGGGGCGCGCGCGCCGAACGGCGTTCGGGAGGCCCTCATGGAGCTCCGCGCGCGTGCGTTCCTGATCGACCTGCGAGGCTCGGAGCAGTCGGCCTCGCTGTCCAGTCGTCTCGGCTACACCAGCGACGTCGTCGCCGAGTGGGAGGCCGGCCGGCGCTGGCCCACCGCCAGCGAGGTGCTGCGGGTCTGCACCGCCCGCCGGATCGACGTGCGCGCCGCCCTGCACCGCTTCGATCCCGGCAGTGCGGCCGCCTACGGGAGCGGCGAGGACGCCGAGGTCGCCGCGTGGCTCCGTGGGGTGTGCGGTCGCGCCGATCCCCGCGACGTCGCCCGCCGCCTCGGTCGCCCGGTCGCCACGGTGCGCCGGTGGCTCGGTGGCCAGGTGCGACCGACGCTGCCCGAGCTGCTCGCGTTGCTCGACGCCGCCACCGGCAGGGCCGAGGATCTGCTGTGCGAGCTGATCCCCCGCGACGACTCCCCTCCCCGTCCGGTCGCCGCGTCCAACTCCGCCCTGGCGCGCTCGTCCGGCCCCCGGGAGCGCGTCAACACCGCCTTGCAGGCCGCCCGCCGCATCCGTCGCGCCGTGCACGCGTCCGACGTACCGGTCACCGTGCCGGTCGAGCTGGACGAGGACGAGGTCACGGTCGAGGTCTTCGGCCAGGACGAGGCCCCCGCCCGCGCGCTCGCCCAGGCCCGGGATCAGGTGTGGCGCGCGGTTGCCTCCGCGGACCACGCCCGCCTCGGTCGCCACCGTCCAGGCTGGCTCGAGGCCCGCTGCGGCCTCACCGTCGACCAGGTCGCCGAGGCGCTCCAGGACCTCGAGGCCCGCGGCGCGGTCCGCTGGGACAGCGATCGCTGGGAGCCGGCGTTCTACCCGGCTGATCTCCCTGCAGATCCGCCTCCCGTCCCGACGCCCCTCGCCCGCCTCATCGCCCTGCGCGGGGCCCAGGTGGTCGTGCCCCTCTCCAACGCCGACCTCCAGCGGGTCCGGGCCATGGACCGCCGCACCCGCGCCGAGCTGCTCGCCATCTCCCAGAGCACCGAGCGCACCGACGTGCTCGCGCTGGTCCGGGTCGATCTCTAGCGCCCCTGCCCCGCCGCCTCCTGCACCGCCGCCAGCAGGTCCGGCACCTCCGCGAGCCCGCCCACGCCCACCTCACCGCAGGCCAGGCGCTTGCTGGTCGGCGCGACGATGCGGTAGCGGCCGGTCTCCTCGAGCCAGCGCAGGTTGCGCTGGGTGGTCGGGTGGTCCCACATCTGGGTGTTCATCGCGGGCGCCAGGAGGACCGGGATCTCGGGCTCGAGGGCGTGCACCACGGTGAGCAGGGCGTTGTCGGCGATGCCCACGGCGAGCTTGCCCAGCGTCGACATCGACAGCGGCGCCACCATGACCACATCCGGCCAGCGGGCCCAGGAGATGTGGCGCACGGCGGAGCTGCCCTCGGCGTCGGCCCCGGTGCCGAGCACATCGACGAACACGGGCTGCCCGGTGAGCCCCTCGAAGGTGAGCGGCCCCACGAAGCGGGTCGCCGACGGGGTCATCATCACCCGCACCTCGAACCCGGCCTTCAAGGCCTTGCTGGTGAGATCCGCGGCCTTGTAGGCGGCGATCCCGCCGGTCACGCCCAGGAGCAGTCGCATGGAGCCTCCACCGCCACTGTGGTGCCGAGGGGACCGGGCGGCAAGTCAGGGACGGTACACCGGCACCGGGCGACTCTCGTGCTCGAAGACCAGCGAGGTCTCCACCTGACGGACCGCCGGGTGGGCGCCGACGTGCTCCATGACCAGGTCGCGGAGGTGGTCGGTGTCGCGGCAGGCCACGTGGACCAGCAGATCGTCGGCGCCGGAGAGGTGGAATATCGACACCACCTCCTCCCGGCTGGCGAGCATGTCCCGCAGGGAGTTCATGGAGTCGCGGTCGTGGGACTTGAGCCGCACGGCCACCATCGCCTGCAAGACCACACCCACGGCGTCGGGGTCGATGAGCGCGCGGGTGCCGAGGAGGATGCCGTCGTCGCGCAGGCGCCGAAC
>CALATR010000805.1 GCA_937891875.1 uncultured Pseudomonadota bacterium
CTGGACGGCGTGCCCGACCTGATCCCCCTGCCGGTGGTCGACGACGAGGTCTCCATCTACGCGAGCGCAGCGAGCCCCGGAGACACGGCGTTCGACGCACGATATGTGAGCCAGACCTGGAGCCTCGACGACGCCGGCGACGCCTGCCCGGAGACCGCCGTGGCCGGCGGCGTGTTCCTCGAGTTCGCGAGCGTCGGCATGCGAGGCCTGCGCTGCGCCGCCAGCAGCGAGAACTTCCACGGTGGGAGCGCGACGACGACGTGGCTGCGGGTGGGCTCGTTCTGAGGGCGCAGCCCCTACCGCCGCCGCCACTCCACCGTCAGCATCAGCTCCCGCCCCCGCGCTGGCATCTCGGGGTGCCAGCCCGCGTACGCCTGTACGTAGTCCGGGCCCGAGTCGAACACGTCGTTGACCGTCAGGCCCACGCTGACTCCGCTCTGGCGGATGTCTTCGACCCGGGCGGTCAGGTTGAGCTGCGCGGTCGCGGGCAGATCGCCGTGCAGCAGCTCGTACTCGTCGCTCGCCCCGGTGAAGGCCACGCGGGGTCCGCGGGTCAGCAGCGCCGCCCCGAGCCACACGCCCCGGGCCGCCTGACCCCGCAGCATCGCGTTGATCGTGAACGGCGCCACGCCCACGCTGTGATGCGGACGATCGGCCACCTGCGTGTGTGGGTCGAGCGGTCCGTACCGACGCGCCCACGCCGAGAGCAGATCTGCCTCGAGTCCGCGCGAGCGCCAGGTCAGATCGGTCTCGACCCCCAGGTTCCCGAGCGTGGGACCGTTGAAGTAGTAGTCGTCATCGTCCACGACCTTGTAGCGGATGGGGTCGACCGTGGTGTTGGCGAAGGCGTTCGCGCGGAGCTGCAGGTGCGACGAGAAGCGCACGCCGCCCTCCACCTCCAGCTCGGCGCCGCGCTCCGGTGCGACGGAGTCCTGCACGAAGTGCTGCTCGTAGGTCGGCGAGCGGGTGAAGCCGGACAGCAGGATCTTGCCGTGCAGGACCTCGCTCGCGCTCGTGAGCGCCACCCGCGGGATGACCCGCACCCCGAGCTCGGTCGGCACCTCGACGCGCAGGCCAGCCAGTGCGTTCGCCCGCTCGCCGACCCGCATCACCTCGGCGTGGGCGTAGCCGGTCGCGAAGAGCCGTGAGCGCGAGTCACCGGGGGGCATGGGCCACTCCTCCCAGCGCGGACCGGAGCGGAGCAGGTCCAGGAAGCCGCCTGCGCCCGCATCGATGCGGGTGCGCGGAGAGAGATCGGCGTGAGCGGAGAAACCCGCCTCCGACCGACCGATCGAGCGATCGTAGAAGTCGTAGCTGTCGGAGTCCTCGTCCGGATCGCCCTGCCAGGGCCGCCAGCCCTGCAGGCGCACGAACGGGACGAGCTGCCAGCGCCCCGCTGCCGGCAGCTCGGTCTCGCCATGGACCCACACCTGGTCGAAGCGGCTCACCGTCGCCTCGTCGCGAAACTCCCACGCGCTGTCGATCTGGCGGCCGCCCACCGCCTCGACACCGGCCTGCACCGTGCTCCGCCGGGTCCGCACGTCCACCCGGAGCATCAGCGGATCGGAGTGGTCGAGCCTGCCGACGTCCGCCTTGGTGCCCTCGAAGTCCTCGGCGTCCCCCTGAAAGAGGTGCGCCCGACCGCCGTGCGCCCCCACCGCGATGCGCAGTCCGTCGCGCTGGTGCACCACCTGGGTGTTCGCGAACGCGCAGCCCAGGCCGGTCGACCGTGCGCAGACGGCCAGGCCCGCCGAGGTGCTGCCGCCGTCATCGGCGAGGGTGGTCACGACGTTGATGACCGCAGCGCTTGCGCCGCCACCGTAGCGGGCCCCGGCGGCGCCGCGCAGCACCTCGACCCGCTGGATCACGTCCGCGGGGATGCGCCCGCCCAGCTTGGTGCTGCCGTACAGGGGCTCCGACAGCGGGACGCCGTCGAGCAGCACGAGGTAGCGACCGTCCGCGCCCCACTGGCCCCGCACGGAGAGTCCCACGACACTCTGAACGTCGACATTGGACTGCAGACCGGGCACGCGCTCGAGGATCTCCATCAGGTCGCGCGCACCCGAGCGCAGGATCTCGTCCCGCTTGACGATGGTGACGACCCCGGGCAGCTCCCGGGGGGAGAGCGGCACCGCCGTGGCGACGTCGGTCTCTCCGTCGAGCAGGCTGGCGAGGTCCACGTCCTCGATGCGGGACCCCGGTGCCCCAGCCTGGGACGAGGCGCTGAGGAACAGGCCAAGAAACAACGGAAGAAGCTTCATCGCATCACCTTCGCAAGCTGCAGCAGCTCGCCGCTGAAGTCCGCCCCGGACGAGCGCGCGGCGGTGAGATCCACGACCAGGCGCGCACGTCCGCGCTCCACGCCGACCCCCACGCCACAGCCGTGGCCGAGGTGCTCCGGCTCCAGGCTGAGCGTCAGCACCCGATGTCCGCGAAGGACTCCCGACACCCGCTCCAGCTCCTCCGGGGGCGCTCCCCCGACGAGGACGGCGACATCGACCTGCTCCCGGACCAGCGCCGACTCGAGCGCCTCGCCGGTCGGCAGCTCGACGATGCGCAGGGGCAGGCCCTGGACCGACACGCCCTCCATGGCGATGAGGCGGCGACGGGCCGCGTGCGTCCGCGAGGGCTCCGCTCCGGACAGGGCCACGAGCGCCACACCCAGCGTGCCTTCAGCGCGATCGCGCAGGTTGCGGTCGTAGCTGAGCGCTCGGGTCACCAGCACCAGGCCTCGGTCGACATCGATCGGCTCCAGATCTCCGGCCCGGGCGACCCCTTCGAGCAGCGAGATCGCGAGCAAGGCCAGGACCAGCAGCGGCAGGAGTGCGCGCCTCAAGAGACCCGCCGGTGGCACGCCGAGTCGCCATGCGCTTCCTGGAGCGCGCGGCGCAGGGCGTCCAGGCGCAGCGGCTTGGCGAGGAAGCCGTCCATGCCTGCCTCTTCGCACCGGGCTCGGTCTTCGGCGAACGCGTTCGCAGACAGGGCCACGATGCGCGCGTGCCGAGCCGGACCGTCCAGGGCCCGGATGGCGCGGGTGGCCTCCAGCCCGTCCATGACCGGCATCTGCAGGTCCATGAGCACCAGGTCGAACGCCCGACGCTGCACGGCTGCGATCGCGTCGCCGCCGTGGTGGGCCTCGAACACCCGCTGCCCGAGCTGCTCGAGCATGCGGCGCCCGATCGCGAGGTTCACCGGGTTGTCCTCGACCAGCAGCACCGCCAGGGCCGGGAGCTCCTCGAGGACGGGCGCCCCCACCTCCACCGGCACCGCGTCCACCTCACCATCCGGGAGCTCGAACCAGAAGGTGCTGCCTTCCCCCAGCGTGCTCTCGACGCCGATCTCGCCGCCCATGAGCTCGACGAGCTGCCTGCTGATCGCCAGACCCAGCCCGGAGCCCCCGAACCGCCTGGTGGTGCCGCTCTCAGCCTGGACGAAGGTCTCGAACACCCGATCGAGGGCGTCCGACGCGATGCCGACCCCCTGATCGCGCACCTCCACCCGCACGCGGTCCCCCCGCCGCTCTGCCACCACCCGGACGCACCCCGCGTGGGTGAACTTGACGGCGTTGCCGACCAGGTTGCTCACGATCTGACGCAGGCGATGGGGGTCTCCGACCTGCCAGCGCCAGCTCCCCGGCGCCACGTCCAGCGAGAGCGTGACCCCCTGCTGCCGGGCGCGGGGCTCGAACAGCGCCACCACCTCGTCGAGCACCGCCGAGACATCCACCGGCACGGCCTCCAGCACGATGCGGTCGGCCTCGATCCTGCTGATGTCCAGGAGCTGATCGAGCAGCGCGAGCAGCCCCTCTCCGGAGGACAGCATGACCTCGACCAGCTCGCGCTCGGCCGGCTTGCTGACCGAGCCCTGCAGGAGCTGCGCCGCGCCGAGCACGCCGTTCATCGGGGTGCGCAGCTCGTGGCTCATCGTGGCCAGGAAGCTGCTCTTTGCCTTGCTGGCAGCCTCGGCCGCTCGGAGCGCGTCGCGGAGATCGGCAGTCCGCCGCGCGATGGTCTCCTGCAGGCGCTGCTCGTGGTGGCGTCGCGCCTCCAGGTGGTTCTGCAGCTCGGCCAGCATCCGGTCCATCACGCCGGCGAGCAGCACCAGCTCGTCGCGGGTCCCCTCCCGGCCCGCGTCGCGCACCACCGGCGCGAGCACCTCCCGCGCCTCGGACAGATCGCCCGCCTGCACCCGCCGCATGGCCTCGGACAGTCGCTGGAGCTCCCGGGCGATGAGGTCGCTCATCAGCAGCGCGATCAGCAGGCCGACGAGGAAGACCAGCAGCGCGCCGAGCGCGGTGGCCCAGCGAGCGCGGGCCGCCAGACTGCGGAGGGAGGCCGCGTCGACCTGCATCGTCAGCCGGCCCTTCGTCGACGGGGCGAGCACCTGCCGCTGGACCTCCACCGTGAACCGATCGCCGCGCGCGGGCTGGGAGCGCTCGTAGGTCGCCATGACCGCCCCCTGCTGATCACGCACGACCACCCGTGCGACCTCGGGGTCGGCCTGCATGCGACCGATCGCCTGCTGCACGAAGTCGGGGTCGTCGAACTCCAGACCAGCGGACACCGACGCCGCCAGCAGGTCGGCCTGGGCCCCCATGCGCTGCCTGAACGCCGTCCCTGCCGCGTCGTCGATCACGCCCGGCAGCACGACCGCCACCAGCCCCGCGAGCACGGCCGGCACGACGGCGGCCGCGATGGCGAGCCGTCGGGGAAGGGAGACGCGATGGAGCAGGCCAGCGGCCATGGGAGGTCCTCGACCCGAGAGATCGGATCCGCGGACCCTGCGATTGAGCGGACCCGCGCCGGGCGGGGTCGCCCGCGCCACCCGGGAGGGAGCGAATCGACGGCGCTCGTTGGCGTGGGCGCGTCCCGACCTGTCGGCCCGGTGTCAGAAAAGCCACCCGACAACCGCCTATGCTCCCGTTCTCACGGAGGGAACATGCGCCTGGTTCTCGTCGTCCTCCTGCTCGCCGGCTGCGGCGGCAAGAACTCGGACGGCCCCGACCCCTGCACCGAGTGCGAGCGGATCGGCCCGTCGACCCGCTTCGCCCGCCTGACCCACCGCCAGTACGATCTGTCCGTGCAGGACGCGCTCGGCGTGGACCAGTCCCTGCACCTGTCCGACAGCTTCATCGGCGACGTGCTCTCCGAGGGCGGCTTCGACAACGACGGCGACCAGCTGCAGGTCGGCAGCGAGCTGTGGACCGACTACCAGCGCGCCGCGGAGACCGCCGCCGCCTGGGTCATCGCCCACCCTGACGTCTACGCGACGGTCGTGACCGAGGACCCCCGGGGCGGGGTCGCGGGGGTCGACTTCGAGGCGCTGATCGAGGCGGAGAGCGACCAGGTCACCACGACCACCGGCGGTCCCCACCGCGAGGGGTGGAACGTGTGGAGCCGGGGCACCCTGTCGACCACGGTCACCCTGTCCGAGGCCGGCACCTACCGGGTCTCCACCCGGGTCTGGGCCGATCAGGCCGGACCGGACCTGGCCATGATGGAGCTGCGGGTCGACGGCGAGGTCATCGCCGCCGAGGAGGTCCAGGCGGTCGCCTTCGCCGGCGCCGAGGAGATCAGCGCCGAGGTCGACCTCTCCCCGGGCGACGTGACGCTGTCGGTCGCGTTCCTCAACGACTACAACGGCGACGACGGCGATCGGAACCTCTACGTCGACTGGGTCGCCATCGAGGGTGCCGCCCCGGCGTGGGAGGGCCCCCTGCCCGGCGACGACGAGCTGCGCGCCTGGATCGCCCGCTTCGGCGCCCGCATCCATCGGCGGCCGCTCACCGACGACCAGGTCGATGCCTACCTGGACCTGGCGCACGCCGGCGCGGACCTCGCCTACACGGGCGACCCGTTCAAGGACGGCGTCTACACCGTGCTCACCGCGATGTTCCAGTCGCCCTGGTTCGTCTACCGCACCGAGCTCGCCACCGAGCAGGACAAGGGCGGGCGCATTCCGCTGGACGCCTGGGACCTGGCCTCCAAGCTCTCCTTCGCGCTGATCCACGCCCCGCCCGACGCCTCCCTGCGGGCAGCTGCGGCGGACGGCTCGCTGCTCTCGGACGAGGTGTTCGCCGAGCACGCCGACCGCCTGCTCGCCTCCCCGCGGGCCGACGGCGCCATCGACCACTTCCACCACCAGCTGCTCCAGCTCGACAGCTACGACAACATCTACAAGGACCCCGACGCGTTTCCCGCCTGGTCGCCGGAGCTGAACGTGCGCATGCAGGACGAGGCGCTGGCCTTCACCCGCAGCGTGGTCCGCGACGACGAGGGCGTGCGCGACTTCTTCACCGCGCCCCGCACCTACGTCGACCGCGATCTGGCCCCGCTCTACGGCCTCGCCATCGACAGCGACACCCTGGTCCCGGTGGACCTCGACGCGGCCCAGCGCGCCGGCGTGCTCACCCTGTCGGGCTTCCTGTCGACCCACGCCCACGCGAGCGAGATCGACTCCATCCACCGCGGCGCCTTCATCAACCTGCGCTACCTGTGCGCCAAGCTGCCGCCCCCACCCGACATGGTGCCCCCCCTGCCCGACCCCATCCCCGGGCAGACCAACCGCGAGCGGGTCGACTCGCACACCGGCCCCGGCACCTGCGGTGGCGCGTGCCACTCGGGCCTCATCAACCCGGTCGGCTTCGCCTTCGAGAACTACGGACCGCTGGGCCAGTGGCGCGACACCGACGTCGGCAAGCCGGTGGACGCGAGCGGCAGCTACGCGTTCTCCCAGGGTCAGGCCTCGTGGACCGGGCCCGTCGACTTCGCGGCGTTGGTCGCCGACTCTCCCGATGCCCACACCTGCCTGGTCCGCAACTGGGTGCGCTACGTGCACGGCCGCGAGACCTCCGAGGAGGACGAGATCGTGGTCGCCGAGCTCGCCGAGCGCTCCCTGTCCCAGGACGAGGCCCTCGCGGTCGTCATCCGCGAGATCGTCCTCGACGATGCCTTCCGCTTCCGCGCTCCGGAGGTGACCCGATGAGCCGCCGCTTCGACAAGGGCGTCAGCCGCCGCCTCTTCCTCGCCGGCGTGGGCGGCGTCACCCTCGCCCTGCCCTTCCTCGAGAGCCTGACCCGCCCGGCCCGCGCCGCCACCGACGGTGGCCCGCCGCGCCACGCCTTCTTCATCCGCATGGGCAATGGCGTGCAGCAGGCCGA
Organism: uncultured Pseudomonadota bacterium; assembly: GCA_937891875.1. GTDB lineage: Bacteria > Myxococcota_A > UBA796 > UBA796 > REDI01. Next base: position 7,160 of record CALATR010000805.1, read on the forward strand.
CCACGGCGAGCCCGACCGCTTCTGGCCGAGCCGCACCGGCGCGCTGACCCGCGACGTGCTCTCTGGACGCGACGCCGATCGCGCCGTCAGCGAGCTCGCTGCCTACGCCCCCCACCTGACCATGGTCAAGGGCACCCGCTACCCCTTCCCCGGCAACGGCTGCGGGCACTCCGGCGGCGGCAACCAGTGCCTCACCGCCGCGCGGGTCTCGGCGAGCCCCGAGGGCAAGGACTCCCTCGCCATGGGCGAGTCCATCGACAACTACATCGCCCGGGCCTTCCCCGAGGTGAACGGCGGCCAGCCGCTCACCCTCTACACCGGCCCCCGCCGCGGCTACCTCGAGGAGGTGCTGTCCTACCGCGGGCCCATGGATCTGCGCGCCGCCGAAGACGACCCCTGGAACGCCTACCAGCGCCTGGTCGGCGTCACCGACGGCAACCTCGACCGCCTGCTCGAGGACCGGCGCAAGTCGGTCAACGATCTCGTCCGCGACCAGATGCAGGGGCTGCTGCGCAAGGACCTGTCCACGTCCGACCGCCAGCGCCTGGAGCTGCACTTCGACTCCATCCGCGACTTCGAGACCGCCACCTGCCTGCTGTCGGAGGACGAGGAGCAGCGCATGGCCAGCCTGCGCGGTCAGGGCACCCTCAACGACAACCGCCTCACCGTGGCCCGCCTGCACATGGACCTGGTGGCGCTCGCGTTCTCCTGCGACATGGTCCGCGCCGGCACCCTGCAGGTCGGCGACGGCAACGACTCGACCCAGTACACCATCGACGGCGAGCACCTGCCCAGCTTCCACCACATCTCGCACCGCATCCACGCCGACGGCGACGTGGGCGACCCGATCCCCAACGCCGACGTCCTGCACCACAAGATCGACCGGGTGCACGCCCAGCTCTTCGGCCACCTCATCGATCGCCTGCTGGAGAACGGCGTGCTCGACGACTGCGTCGTGGTCTGGACCAACGACCTGGGTGCGGGCGTCAGCCACACCTACCGCAACATCCCCTGGGTGCTCGCGGGCTCCGGCGGCGGCTTCCTGCAGACCGGCCAGTACGTCGACGTCGGCGGCGAGGTCCCCCACAGCCGCATCCTGTCGACCATCGCGTCCGCCGTGGGCGTGCGCAAGGGCAACGGCGACCTGGTGGACGACTTCGGCGACTCCAGCTTGCGCCCGGGCGTGATCGACGAGATCATCGCGTAGGCACGACGCAGCCAGAGGGAGGAGCGATTGGGGTACCGCGGCACGTGGATCGCAGCGAAGGGCGTCAACGCGAAGCGGCTCCTCCCAGAGCTCGGGTGGGAGCGGACCGGAGAGCGATACAAGGACCACTGCGACACCGGCGTGGTGCTGTTCCGCCGAGGTCCGTGGGTGGGCGTGTTTGCCGATGGGTTCGAGTTCTTCGAGGAGCTGACTGAAGAACAGGCCCGCACGTGCGCCCCGAACACCGAGACCCTGTTCTGCCAGGCCGGTGACTCGTCGATGCAGAGTCAGATCCGGAGCTTTCGCGGCGGAGAAGAGACGTGGTCGGTGGTCAAGCCTGGGGGTCCACCGGTGAGGCCCACCGTGACCGGTCGACCGCCCGCCGCCCTCGACCCGATCATGGAGGACATGGGCGCGTCCCAGGAGTCCTCCGAGTACGTCGACTACTGGTTCGAGGTCGCAGTCGCGCTCGGCGAGGAGCTGCTGGACTTCCGCTACGATCGTCCCCGGTCCGACAAGCGCTTCGAGCGGCTGCGTCGCCCCTAGGCCCACGCACCCGCCGATGCCGGTGTAGTACGCCTGTCATTGTGCCGGCCGCTCGCCCTCCGGTACCGTGGATCTGGAACATGAACCACCATTCATGTTTGACCCCGGAGGTTCCGATGCACGCCCGTCTCTTCGCCCTCTCCCTCCTCACCGTCGCAGGGGCCGCCCCCGCCCAGGCCGCCCGCTGCACGCTCACGTCCACGACCGCCGTGTGCTCCCACAACACGACCACGGTGTGGACCGGATCGTGGGGGTGGACCCCGCGGGAGGTGCACTGGCAGGTGCCCGAGGGCTCGCCGCCCGCAGACGGCTGGCCGGTCGTCATCGTCTACCAAGGCAGCTTCATGCCCGCGGAGAACACCTTCGACTCGACGTCGAGCATGGCGTACGGCGCCTACTGGCTGACCGCCCTCACCGACGAGCTCCTCGACCGCGGCTACGCCGTGCTCGCCCCCGAGGCGCTGGGCGGCGGCTCGACGTACTGGCAGACGAACATCTACCCGTACAATGTGTACTGGTGGTCGGCCTCCGACGCGTACTTCGTCGACGACATCCTCGGCGGCATCGCCTGGGGTGACTTCGGCGACCTCGACACCGACAACGTCTTCGCCACCGGCCTGTCCTCGGGCGGCTACATGACCTCGCGCATGGCGGTCAGCTACCCCGGCGACTTCAAGGCCTTGTCCGTGCACTCTGGCTCGTACGCCACCTGCGCGGCCAGCGCCTGCTACGTGCCGACCCTGAGCGCGTCCCACCCCCCGACCCAGCTCATCGTCGGCTCCGCGGACCTCATCACCCCGCCGTCCACCGTGCGCGCCTACCGGGACAAGCTGGCCGCGAGGGGCATCGACTACGCGTACATCGAGCTCCCCGGTACCGGGCACCAGTGGACCCCCACCGCCGTGACCGCGATACCCGACTGGTTCGACGCGTATGCGGACTGAGCCGAAACGCCGCGCAACGTCGCCTCTCGCGATCGCTGCCAGGATCCCCTCCATCCCACCCTGGAGGGTCCATGCGACCTGTGTTCGTGCTGTCCGTCGTGCTCACCAGCTCCGCGTGCGTCGAGCGGCTCTCGGTCGAGGACGCGGCAAATGCCTATGCCACCCTCGACAATGCCGCGCTGGGGATCGGCATCGGGCTGAAGAACGCCTTCCTTCAGGAGGGGGACAAGCCGTACGGAATGGTGTTCGAGCCCGTCGAGTGCTCGAACGTCGCGTGCTGGAACGTGTCCGGCACGGTCGTGCCGGACGGCGACGTGGACTGGGAGGGCGCCCTGACGTTCAGCGGCGTCATGAAGCACGCCGACGACGAAGGCGTCCAGATGTGGGGCTACTTCCTCCGGGCGGAGGGAACGATGTCCTACGCGGGTCACTCCGTCGGCTCGAGCGAGCAGCCCTTCGATCTCGCGGTCACCTGGGGAGTGCCGTTCAACGTGGGCCTGCCGGATGGCACCACGGACGGCACCCGGGTCGACCTGTACACGTGCGGCGCACAGGTCGACACCTTTCCCGACGTCGATGTCGAGTACTCGATGCTGTACTCGGTGGAGAAGCTGAAGCAGCTCTCGAAGGTCCAGCTCCACCAGAGGGAGTTCGATCCGCTGTACCTCGACGAGCGCTCCAGCGGCTTCACCTTCGAGGCCAACGTGCCGTCCGGGCTCACCTACGACTTCGGGAACTGCGACTGACCTGCTCGGAGGTGAGGTAGATCTCAGTCATTCAGCAAACAGGAACAACCTCTGATCTCGTTCGTCGAGGACGGCGCGGAAGTACAGGTCGGGCACGTCCCGGGGTCCGAACGCGGAGCAGGAGGCGACCCGCTGATCGTCGCCCTCGCCCTGGACCCCGAAGCAGAACGAGCGCCGCTCCCCGAGGTTCCACACGTTGGGGAGCCCGTCCTGCGAGACCGTGTGCACCGAGCCCCAGTCGAGCCAGCGCAGGGCCTGGCCCCCGCTCATGAACGCCTCGCTGCCCGAGCGCCAGCGGAAGGCGTCGGCGCTGGGCACGGCGCGCACCTCCTGGCCGCGGAAGCTGAACGGGTGCAGGGTCCACACCGAGGCGTCGATGAAGCTGCTGACGTAGCGATCGTACTGATCGGGGGTGAACCGGGCGATCGCCTGCACCCGCTCGCCGCCGACCCGCCGCTGGTCGACCCGGAAGCCCTGGAGCTCCACGTCGGGGGGCAGGTGGAACTGCTCGCGCATCAGGGCCTCGACCGCCGCGTCCTGGCTGGGCAGCATGGTCGCGACCGCAAAGCCGATGATCAGCGCGGCCACGGCGCCGACGATGATCAACCACTGGGTGCTGTCCAAGCGACCTCCTGCATCCCGCGATGGGTGCTGTCCCTGCCCTTCGCTACCATGCACGTCGCCCGGAGGCAGCTTGGCGACTTCGCACACCCCGACCGATCCCGATCTGCTGCGGCGCCTGCTCCGCGCAAAGGACCGGATGGACGCCGCTTCCCACGAGGACTGGACCGTCGCGCGCATGGCCCGGGTGAGCGGGGTGTCAGAGGCCCACTTCGCCCGCAGCTTCAAGGACGCCTTCGGGGCGCCGCCCCACCGCTACCTGCTGACCCGCCGCATCGAGCGCGCGACCCACCTGCTCCGCGAGACCGACCTGCCCATCACCGAGATCGCGTTCCAGACGGGGTGGAAGAGCCTGGGCACCTTCGGGCGCACCTTCAAGGCGGTCACGGGCAGCACGCCGAGCGCTGTGCGCAGGCGGGAGCGGGCCGCCGATCCGCTGGCCGCGGTGCCGGCGTGCTTCGTCATGGCCGCCCTGCGCCCGGACCTCACGATCGCAGTTTCGGAGAAGCTGCGGCGCAAGGCAGCCCGTACCTCTGAACACGAAGACGACGAGGACGAGGAGGTCCCATGAGTCAGGGAGTCGGAGTGTTCGGCATCTACGTCCGAGACCAGGACGAGGCGCTCGCGTTCTACGAGAAGGTGGGGTTCGTGGTGCACACGGACCTGAACAACGGTCACTACCGCTGGCTGACGATGCAGTACCCGTCCCAGCCGAGCTTCCAGCTGGGCCTGTTCCTGCCCGGACCGCCGGTGCACGACGAGGCCACCGGTCAGGCGCTGGCGGAGCTGGTCGCCAAGGGCGCGATGCCCGGCCTGGTGCTGCACGTCGACGACTGCCGCGCCGAGTACGACCGCATGCTCGCGGCGGGCGTCGAGTTCACCCAGGAGCCTGTCGAGCGTTTCGGCAACATCGACGCCGGGTTTCGCGACCCCGCAGGCAATGGCTGGAAGATGATCCAGCGCGGCGGGAGGACCCGATGACGCTCGACACCGTGATCCGCCAGACCCACCGCTGGGTCTCCATCGTCTTCACCCTGGCAGCACTCGCCAACATCGGCGCCCTCGCGCTGGGCTTCGGCGGCGAGGGCCAGGAGGTGCTGGCGATGACCCTCGGCATGTCCGCCCTGCTCCCGCTCGTCATCATGCTCCTGACCGGCCTGTACCTGTTCGTCCTGCCCTACGTCGGCAAGGCGCGGAGCCGCGCGGCCGGCTGAGCTACCGTCCGGTCCATGGAGATCGCCCCGGGCTTCATCGCCGGCACCCTCGGGCTGCTGGTCCTGCACCTGACCTTCGTCGAGCTGGGCCTCGGCGGGGCGAAGGGCTCGGTGGGCGCGGTGCTCTCCCGGAGGGCCTCAGCCCTGGTCCTGCTGGGCGTCGTGCCTGCGGTGGCCGCGCTGGTCGGCGGGATCGGCCCGGTCGGACTCGGGCTCGGCGTTGGCGATCCATGGGCGCTGGCCGTCGCAGCGGGGCTGGGCATCGTCGCCGTGCCCCTGGTCTCCCTGGGAGCCCGGTCGAAGTCGACCCAGGTGCACCACCCGGAGATCCGCCTGGCGGAGCGCTCCTGGGGGCTGGTCGCGGTCGACGCGCTGACCTGGGTCGTCTACCTCCTGGCGTACGAGCTCCTCTTTCGGGGTGTCTTCCTCCTCCCGCTGGCCGAGGAGGTCGGGCCGGTGGCCGCGACCGCGATCGTGCTGGTCCCCTACGTCGCGGTGCACCTCGACAAGGGGCCCGGCGAGGCGATCGGCAGCGTGTTCTCGGGCGTGCTGTTCGCCGCACTCACCCTGTGGAGCGGGGCCATCTGGGCGGCGCTCCTGCTGCACGTCTTCATCGCGTTCGCTGGCGAGGGCGCGGCGCTGGCCTTCAACCGCGACCTGCGGGTGCGATGAGGGCCGCGACCACCCACCGCCCGGCGGCGACCGCTCGCGCACCTGCGCCTTCCCTCCCCGCCCGGCGGGGCTAGCCGGACCTCCATGAAGCGCACCCTCCCCCGCTGGCTCCTGGCGATCGCCGCCATCGACGCGCTCGGGCTGGGCTGCGTGCTGGTCACCTGGGCGCTCGCCGGCGGGGGCGAAGGGGGCATGGGCCCGTACCTGGAGGCCGTGGGGCACGCTGCGGTCACCCCCGGTCGGCTGCTGCTCTACTGCGCCGGCATCGCCGCCTACAGCGCGCTGCTCGAGCTGGGCCTGCGCAGCCTGGTCCAGGAGCCGATCGCCCGCCGCACCGGTCGCCTGGCGCACCTCGCCGTGCCCGCCGCCGCCCTCGCCTATGCCCTCACCCACGCCATCTACCACCCGGCGGGGGTGCTCTACGCCGCGCTCCTGGGGACCGGCACCGCCCTGGCCTACGCCTGGCTGCGCGACTGGCGCCCGCTGGCCCTGTGGCACGTGCAGTGGAACGCGCTCGCCATCGGCGGCACCCTCATCCTCGCCCTGTGGGGGCCGGGAGACCCGCGAGACGCCGCCTTGTTCGCCTACAAGGCCGAGGCGATCGAGCGCGGCACCCTGGTGCACGCACCCGGCTGGGGCTGGGTCGACCGCACCCACCTGCCCCACGAGCAGCTCGATCAGGCGCTGGCGTGGACCCGGGGACTGCCCGGCGACCCCCTGGTGCTCGACGCCGTGCTCACCGACGCCCTCGGCCAGCGCACCCCCCTCGCCCACACCTACGCCCTGCCCGCGACCGCCCGCGACGCCCGCCACGCCTGGGCGCTGTCCTGCGCCGTCGTGCTCGACTTCCACGCCCGCCACGAGCAGGCCCAGGCCGATCAGCCCTGGTGGACCGGCACCCGGCTGTCCGCCTTTCAGTTCGACGACCTGCCCAGCGTGCTCCGCGCCTGCCTCGACCGGGAGCCCGGCGCGACCCCCGCCGCGCTGACGACCGACCTCGCCGACCTGCGCACGCGCTGGCACCGGGAGGGGCACGATCTCGTTCGAACGCCGATTGTCGTCGTGGACGCTCCGTCCGCCGTCCGCGAGGCCGCGCGGGAGCTGGCGCGGGGTCCGGCTCACCCGGGGGCCCCGCCGACCGTGCGCTGACAGTCGACGAGCGCGGTCCGAAGCCCTCACTCCGCCGGCACGTCCAGCTTGGCGATGACCTCCTCGGGCGCCTCGTAGACCGCCGCCACCTGGTCGCCGTCGCGGACCTTGCGGATGCCCTCCAGCAGGATCTGGTCGGACTCGTCGAGCCCCGAGCCGACCACGAACAGGTGGGGGAGCTCGTGGGTGACGGTGATCTCGCGCAGCTCGACGCGATGGTCCTCGCCGACCACGAAGACGAACTTCTTGTCCAGCACGTCGAAGGTGGCCTTCTGCGGGATGATGAGCACGTCCTGCAGGGGCTCGGACATGATGACCTTGCCGGTCTCGCCGTGGCGCAGGAGGCCGTCGGGGTTGGGGAAGGTCGCCCGGAAGGCGATGTTGCCGGTCTCGTTGTTGAAGTCGGCCTCGATGGTGCGGACCTCGCCGACGTGATCGAAGAGCTTGCCGTTGGCCATGCGCAGCTGGACCTGGGGAACCTCACCGTCCTTCATCGCCATCTTGTAGTCGAGGTACTCGGCCTCGCTGACGTTGAAGTAGACCCACATCTCGCTGTTGTCGGACATGGTGGTGAGCAGCTCGCCCTCCTCGAGCAGGCTGCCGCGCCGGACCTCGAGGCGTCCCATGATGCCGTCGAACGGGGCCTTGAGGTTGGTCAGCCCCATGTGCGCCTGGGCCAGGCTGCGCTCCGCGACGGCCTTGTCGAGCTTCGCCTTGGACAGGGCGAGCTCGTTGTCGGAGACGACGTTGCCCTCCTGCAGGGTCTTGGTGTTCCGGTACTCGATCTCGGCAAACTCGGCCTCGGCCGCCGCCTTCTGGACCTCGGCCTGGTAGATCATCGGCATGATCTGGAAGAGCTGCTGGCCCTTCGTGACGTGCTGGCCCTCGTCGATGAGGATGTCCTGCAGGTAGCCGCGCTCCAGCGCCCGCAGCTCGATGTGCTGGATGGCGCGGATCTGGGCGACGTACTCGTTGTCGATGCTGGTGTCGGTCCGCAGCGGGTGGGTCACCGGCAGCTCGCCGTGGGCCTCGTGCTCCTCGTGGTGCTCGCCCTCGAAGAGCGAGCAGGCGGACGCGGTCACGCCCACCCCGGCCAGCATGAGGCCGAGGACGAGGCGCATGCCAGGACGGGACAGTGAAGACAGCATGGAGACTCCTCTGCAAGCGCCGCGAGGGCGCAGGGTCACATGGGGTTCGGTACGAATCGAATCGGTCACTGGGCACCTCCCGCCGGGGCCTGCGGGGTCCGCCAGCCACCGCCGAGGGCGCGGTACAGCTCGACGCCGGCGCCGAGCTGCTCCTTCTTGGTCTCGATGAGCTCGAGCTTGGACTTCAGCGCGTCGCGCCGGGTGGTCAGCACCTCGAGGTAGTCGGCGCGCGCAGAGCGGAAGAGGTTGCTCGACGTGTCGATCGCCTGCTCGAGCCGGCTCACCTGCTGCTGCTTCAGCTCGGCGCTGCGGGTGAGGTTGCGGATGCGGGCGAGCTCGGTGTCGACCTCGTTGTAGGCGGTGACGACCGTGCGCTCGTAGGACAGCACCGCCTTCATCTTCTCCTGGTTGCTGGCCAGGAACTCCGCCTTGACCGCCCGCCGGTTCAGCAAGGGGGCGACGAGGCCGCCGGCGACGTCGTAGACCAGGGACTCGGGGGTCATCGGCAGCCGCTTCAGCGCGAACGCCTCGTAGCCGAGCCGACCGTCGACGCTCACCGAGGGGTAGAAGCCCGCCCGAGCCACCTTCACGTCCAGCTTGGACGCTTGGAGCTCGAGCTCCGCGGCCCGCACGTCGGGGCGGTTCTGCAGCAGCTCGGTCGGCAGGCCCGTTCCGACCGGTGGTGGCGAGAGATCGGCGAACTCCGCCGAGCTGCGCGGAACCGCCTGGGCGTAGCGACCGCAGAGCCCGTTGATCCGGTTCTCGGTCTCCTTGATGCGCTGCTTGATCTCGAAGACCCGGCTCTCGTTCTCGAGCAGCTCGGCCTCGAAGCGCTGCACGCCCAGCTCCGTGCCGCGGCCGGCCTGCTTCTGCAGCTTCACCGCCTGCAGCGAGTCGCGGAGCAGGCTGACGTTGGTCTCGATCACCTCCAGCTGGTTGTCGAGGGCCATCAGCTCGTAGTAGGAGCTGGCGATCTCCGCGACCAGCACGGTGATCGCGTGATTGCGCCCTTCGATGCTGGACAGATAGCGAAGCTTCGCCGACTTGCGGGCGTTGCGCAGCTTCTTGCTGACGTCGACCTCCCAGGCGAAGCGCAGCCCGACGTCGAAGTTGCCCAGGTTCACCGGGACCTTGCGGCCCTCCTCGATCTCGTGGGCCTCGTCGCTGGCACCCTGGCTCGTGTACAGGCCGACCTTCTCCAGGTCCGCGCCCACGCCGATGCCGAGGCTGGGCAGGTACTCACCCTGCCGCGCCAGGACCTCGGCGTTGGCGATGCCGATCTCGCGCTCCAGGATCAGCAGCTCCTGGTTGTTCGCGAGCGCGGTGTCGATCAGCGCGAGCAGCTTGGGATCGCCGAAGATCTGCTCCCGGGTCCGCTGGGCCAGGTTCGGTCCGTCGGTGTCCGCGGTCGCGAACGTCTGCGGCAGGGAGAGGTCCGCCTCGCGCAGGTCCAGCTGCTTGGTCGACGGGATGCACGCCGACAGAGCCAGGCCCGCGATCAGCGCCGCAACGGGGAGCCTACTTGGCATGGCTCACCCCCTCGGTCACCGGCGAGAGCTCCTCGTCTCGGATCATCTTCTTGTTGCCGGCGAGCCACGCGAAGATCACGTACAGGCCGGGGACGATGAGGACGCCGAAGATGGTGCCGAACAGCATGCCGCCCAGGGCGGAGGCGCCGATGGTGCGGTTGCCGATGGCGCCGGGGCCGGTCGCCATGACCAGCGGGATGAGCCCCGCGATGAAGGCGAACGAGGTCATCAGGATGGGCCGGAAGCGCGCCCGGGCCCCCTCGATGGCCGCCTGCACGATGGGCAGGCCCGCCTGCTGTCTCTGGACGGCGAACTCGACGATGAGCACGGCGTTCTTGCCCAGCAGGCCGACCAGCATCACGAGGCCGACCTGGGCGTAGATGTCGTTGGCGAGCCCCATGCCCTGCAGCAGCAGGAAGGACCCGAAGACACCGGCGGGCAGGGAGAAGATGACCGCCAGCGGGATGATGAAGCTCTCGTACTGGGCGGCGAGCACCAGGTAGACGAACGCGAGCACGATGGCGAAGATGATGACCGCCTCGTTGCCGCGCCGGGCCTCGTCGAAGGACAGCCCCTCCCAGGCGACGTCGTAGCCGCGGGGGAGCGTCTCGTCGGCGACCTCCTGGACCGCCCGGAGCGCGTCGCCGCTGGTGTAGCCGGGGGCGGGAGCACCGCGGATGGCTGCCGAGTTGTACAGGTTGTAGCGTGTGATCTCGTTCGGACCCTGGGTCTTCTCCATGGTCATGAACGCCGAGTACGGGACCTGCTCGCCCGCGTCGTTCTTGACGTAGAGCTTCATGAGGTCGGTCGGGATGCGGCGGAACTCGGGCTTGGACTGCGAGTAGACCTTGAAGAAGTTGCCGAACCGGATGAAGCCCTGCTCGTAGGTGGAGCCGATCAGGATGTCCAGGTTGTCCATGGCGCGCTTGATCGACACGCCCTTCTGCATGGCCAGCTCATTGTCGATGTTCAGCTTGTACTGCGGATAGTTGGCCGCGTAGAAGGTGAACAGACCAGTGATCTCCGGACGCTCCGCCAGCTTTGCCATGAACTCCTGGTTGAGCGTGTCGAAGCCGTGGTAGTCGTCGGAGTTGGTCTTATCGAGCAGCCGGAGCGCGAAGCCGCCCGCCGCGCCGTAGCCGGGCACCGCCGGGGGCTCGAAGAACTCCACCGTGGCGCCCAGCGTCTCGGACTCCTCCTCGAGGATCTCCATCACCTCGTGCACGGAGTGCTCGCGCTCCTCCCAGGGCTTGAGGTTGATGAGGCAGGTGCCGGCGTTCGAGCCGCGACCCTCGGTGAGGATCTCGTAGCCGGCGAGGGAGGACACCGACTCGATGTCGGGGATCTCCTCCGCCAGGGCCTGCAGCTCCCGGGAGACTGCGTTGGTGCGCTCGAGGGTGGCGCCCGGCGGGGTCTGGATGATCGCGTAGATCATGCCCTGGTCTTCGTTGGGGATGAAGCCGGCGGGCAGGACCTCGTTCATCACGACCACGCCGACGCCGAACAGGGCGACGACGATGACCGTGAGCCACCAGTGGTGCGCGGTCCGCTTGAGCACGCCCACGTAGAAGCGGGTGGTCCGCTCGAACGTGGCCTCGAACAGGTTCAGCGCCATGCCCAGCGGCCCCTTCTTCTTCTTGTGGGGGTCGATGGGCTTGAGGATCATCGCGCACAGCACCGGGGTGAGGGTGAGCGCGACGACGCCGGAGATGATGATGGCGGACGCCATGGTGATGGAGAACTGGCGGTAGAAGATGCCGACCGGGCCGGTCATGAACGCGACCGGCACGAAGACTGCGGTCATGAGCAGGGTGATCGCGATGACCGCGCCGGAGATTTCGCCGAGCACCGCCTTGACCGCCGGGTACGGGGCGAGGTGGTCCTCGTGCATCTTGGCGTGCACCGCCTCGACCACGACGATGGCGTCGTCGACGACGATGCCGATGGCGAGCACCAGGGCGAAGAGGGTGATCAGGTTGATGGTCAACCCGAACATCTGCATGGACAGGAACGCGCCGACCAGCGAGACCGGGACCGCCAGCGTCGGGATCAGCGTCGAGCGCCAGTCGCCGAGGAACACGAAGACGACCAGCGCCACCAGGACGAAGGCCTCGACCAGGGTGTGGATGACCTTGTCGATGGAGGCGTCGAGGAAGTTCGAGACGTCGTAGCTGATCTCGTAGTCCATCTTCGCCGGGAAGCTCTCGCCCTTCAGCTCGGCCAGCTTCTCCTTGACCTCCTCGATGACCTCGCTGGCGTTGGTGCCGTAGGTCTGCTTGAGCACGATGGCGGCGGACGGCTTGCCGTCGAGGTTGGAGTAGATGTCGAAGAACTCGCTTCCGAGCTCCACATCGGCGATGTCCCCCAGGTGCAGGCTCTCACCCTCGGCGTTCGCCTTGATGATGATCCCCTCGTACTGCTCGGGGGTGTTGTACCGACCCTTCCAGGTCAGCGTGTACTCGAGCGACTGGCTGGTCTTGCCCGACGCACGGCCGATGCGGCCCGGGCGACCGATGACGCTCTGCTCGTCGATGGCCTCCATGACCTCTTCGGCGGAGATGTTGTACGCGCGCATGCGGTCCGGATCGAGCCACACGCGCATGGCGTACTGGCGAGAGCCCAGGATCTGGGCCGAGCCGATGCCCCGGATGCGCTGGATCTCCGGGATGATGTTCACGTTGGCGAAGTTGTAGAGGAACTTCTCGTCGGCGTTCTCGTCGGTGCTGTACAGGTTGACGTACATCAGCATGCTGGGCTGCACACGGGAGACGACCACGCCCTCCAGCTGGACCAGCGGGGGCAGCTTGTTGAGCACCTGGTCGACGCGGTTCTTGACGTTGACGACCGCGCGGTTGGGGTCGGTGCCCAGCTCGAAGACGACCTGGATGGTGCCCTCGCCCGCACTCGTCGAGTCGGACACGATGTACTTCATGCCCTGCACGCCGTTGATCGAGCGCTCCAGCGGAATCAGGGTCGACTTGACCAGCGCGTCGGCGTTGGCGCCCGGGTAGGCCACGGTGATGATCACGCGCGGAGGCGAGATCTCGGGGAACTGGGAGACGGGGAGGGACTGCATCGACAGCAGCCCGAGGAAGACGAGGATGAGGGAGAGGACGATCGCCAGCACGGGACGCTGGATGAATCGATGGAACATGGCTTGCTCACTTGATTCCGGGACACACGACCCCTGCCGGAGCCGGAGCTCCGCCTTCGCTGGGGTCAGTCATCGGGCACACCTGTCCAGGGGACGTGGGTCACGACCGCGGGGGTCGGACGAGGCACGTCTGCAGCCGGGGCTCGAGCGGGCTCGGGCCCTGCCGGTGACACACCCGTCCTGGCACGTCGCATGGCTGCGGCGCGTACCAGCTGCAGGGATGCAGCTTCAGCCTGATGGTTCAGGCGGACGGGTGGGGCACGAAGGGCGGCGCTCAGGCCGTGGGAGGGCCCCGTGCCGGGTGGACCCGCGCCAGCCGGGCGCCCGCATCATCAGCGGTCCAGCAGGTGGGCGCCGAGGCGTCCGAAGCACCGAGGAGCACGCTGCCGAGCGGATCGACACCGGCATCCTGCACGGTGGCCGTCAGCGGCGCTTCGCCGTCGGACTCCCCCTCCTCGCTCTCGCTCTCCTCGACCAGGAGCTCGGGCCCGTGCTGGGCGAGTCCATCCTGGAACAGCGGACCGGAGGGCGAGGGCTCGCCCTGGGTCAGCTCCGCCTCGACGATCAGGTCGACCGCGGAGACGTCCAGCTGGTTGGCGAACGAGACCGGCGCCACCCCCAGCAGCACACCCATGACCACGATCCAGGACAGGATCGCAGCGACGGCGCGCGGGCAGTGGTGGGTCAGTCGGGGCAAGAGAGGACCTCTGGAGTTCGTCTGGTCCGCAGCGGAGCTAGCCGGCCCTGTCGAACTCGTCAACGAGGGTGGACACCTCGTTGCAAGGGGCAAGGGCCGGGGTCTTGCACTGCATATCGGCACCGGGGGCTGGTGCATGATGGTGATGAGCAAGAACGCATCCGGGAGCCTGCATGAGCCGCGTCGAAGTCGCCACCCTGTCCGACCTGCCCGACAGGGCCCCCCGCTACGCCCTCGTCGCCGGGGTGGACCTGGTCGTGGTCCGGGTCGACGATCAGGTCTCGGTGCTCTACGGCCGCTGCCTGCACCGCGGCGCGCTCATGTCCGACGGCCACGTGCGCGGGGAGGACCTGATCTGCGGTCTTCATGGGTGGGACTACCGAATCGCCACCGGAGTCAGTGCATACGACAACAGCGAGGCCCTGCACCGCTTCGCCTGTGAGGTGCGCGACGGCCGCGTCACCGTCGACGAGGACGAGGTCGAGGCCTGGCGGAGGGAGCACCCGCAGCCCTACGACCGCGACGCCTACCTGGGCTTGTACCAGGACGTGCACGGCACCGAGGACGAGCCCCACAACGCCCACATCCAGCAGCTGGCGCGCGAGGGTCTGGACGAGGTCGGGCACCACGGGCCGGTCGCCGCGATGGGCGTGCCCCGCAGCCGCCTGCCCTCCTGGGACGACCTGCAGATCGTCACCGCCCAGCTCGCTCGCGCGCCCCATCTGGAGGACGTCGACGTCGACACCGAGCTCGTCATCGGACCCGCGGCGGCCCGACCCCTGCGCCTGACGATCCCGCTGCTGGTGTCGGACATGAGCTTCGGCGCGCTCTCGGCCGAGGCCAAGACCGCCCTCGCCCGGGGAGCCGAGCAGGCCGGCACCGGGATCTGCTCGGGCGAAGGCGGCATGTTGCCCGAAGAGCAGGCGGAGAACGCCCGCTACCTGTACGAGCTGGCCTCGGGGCGCTTCGGCTGGTCGCTGGACAAGGTGCGCAAGGTCCAGGCGTTCCACTTCAAGGGGGGCCAGGGCGCCAAGACCGGCACCGGGGGCCACCTGCCCGGGCACAAGGTCACCGACAAGATCGCCGAGGTCCGCGGGCTCGAGGCCGGACAGCCCGCCATCTCCCCTCCCCGCTTCGAGGACCTGACGTCGGTCGCCGACTTTCGCCGGGTCGCCGATCAGGTCCGCGACGAGAGCGGGGGCATCCCGATCGGGTTCAAGCTGTCCGCCCAGCACATCGAGCTGGACCTCGACTTCGCCCTCGACGTCGGCTGCGACTACATCATCCTCGACGGCCGGGGCGGCGCGACCGGCGCGGCACCGCTGCTCTTCCGCGACCACATCTCGGTGCCCACCATGGCCGCCCTCGCCCGGGCCCGCCGCCACCTCGATCGCCGCGGTCGGGACCAGGTGACGCTGATCATCACCGGGGGGCTGCGCACCGAGGCCGACTTCTGCAAGGCGCTGGCCCTGGGGGCGGACGGGGTCGCGGTCGCCAACAGCGCCCTGCAGGCCATCGGCTGCCTGGGCATGCGCGCGTGCCACACCAACAACTGCCCGGTCGGCATCGCCACCCAGCAGGAGCACCTGCGCCAGCGCCTGCAGATCGCAGCGTCCGCAAAGCGGCTTCAGAACTGGTTCACAGCGACGGTCGAGCTCATGTGCGTCATGGCGCGGGCGACCGGCCACGACCGCCTCGGCGACCTCTGCCTCGACGACCTCACCACCTTCCACCGCGACCTCGCCTACCTCACCGGCGTGCCCTACGGCGGCGTCGTGCCCCTCTGACCCGCGCTCGCACCCCGGGTGGCATGATGCGCCACCCGCCGACCTGGGAGGAGCGCCGTCCAGTCCTGGCTCGCCAGCCTCATCGCGTGCTGCAGCCGCCTCGGCACGACCCGCCCCTGGACCGTCGTGCTCGCCGCCGTCGCGCTGTTCATCCTGGCCTGCGTGCTCGGCCTGCCCCCCCGGGTCGACCCCGACCTGCTGAAGCTCCTCCCCGACGATCTGCCTGCCATGCGCGCCATCCGCGACCTGGGTCGGGAGCGGATCCCCGCCGGGATCTGGATCACCCTCGACGGCCCCGACGAGGCCCTGGCGCAGGCCGTACCCGAGGTGGCCCAGCGCCTCGATGATCTCGACAGCATCGCCTTCACCCTGCACGGGCTCGAGCCGGCGCTGGCCCTGCACCTGGGGCTGATGCAGCTGCCCCCCGAGGCGGTGGAGGAGCGGGCGCACCTCCTCGACGCGGCCCTGCTGGTGGGACGCAGCCGACCGCCGTGGATGGCGGCCAAGCTTCAGACCCCGCTAGAACCCAGAGAGAACGCGCTCTTTCCCGATGACGGGTACGCGCGGATCTTCGTCCGCCCCACCCTGACCCACCACGACGCGAAGGTGTCCACCGCCATCGTGGACGACGTGCGGCGCACCCTGGAAGACACCCTGCCCGCAGACGTCGAGGTGGTCTACCTGGCCGGGCCCTACGTCATCGTCGCCGACGGGGCGGCCGGCATTCGCCAGGACCTCACCCGCACCGGCGGCCTGTCCCTGCTGCTCGTGCTCGGCGTGGTCGCCCTGGGCATGCGCAGCCTGCGGGCACCGGTGCTGGTCTTCCCTCCCCTGATCCTCGCCGCCGTCGCCCAGCTCGCCCTCGTGCAGGCCCTCCTGGGCGCCCTCAACGGCCAGACCGTCATGGGCACCGCCGTGCTGTTCGGACTCGGCGTCGACTTCGCCCTGCACCTCATCGCCCGCACCCGGGAGGCCCTCGCCGACGAGGTCGAGCTACCCGAGGCCATCGCGCGCGCCTGGGCCGACGTGGGACCGGTGTGCGTGTTCGCCGCCCTGACCACCGCCGCCGGCTTCTCCGCCCTGGGATTCGCCAGGTTCGGAGGGCTCTCCCAGCTGGGCCTGACCCTGAGCCTGGGGGTGCTCCTGGCGCTGGTGTGCGTGCTGGTGCTCTTGCCCGCGCTGCTGATGCTGGTCGGCCCGGGCCGCCCGCGCTCCGTGGAGCAGGGCTTCTCCCTGACGATCTCGCCAGCCGTTGCCCGGGCGGGCCTCGTGGTCGCCGCCATGCTCGTGCTCGCCGCGGGGCTGGGCGCCTGGCGGTTCATCCGCTTCGAGCACGACTTCACCGCCATCGGCCGGGACGCGTTCCGCATGGACGCCCTGACCGAGCAGCAGCGCGCGTTCACCCGCCAGGCCATGCCGCCGGCGCTCCTGCGGGTCACGGACGACGACCGCGCCCGGGTCCAGGCCGAGCTGCGCGCCCACCTGGCCGCCGGCGACCTCCCCCACATCCGCGCCGTCTTCTCCCTCGACGATCTGCTGCCCCCCGACCAGGAGCGCCGCGTCGCCGCCCTCGCCCGGCTGAAGGAGGCGCTGGGCCACCGCAACGCCCGCTACCTGCCCCCAGACGTCCTGGAGCAGCTCCACCGCCTCGACGGCTGGGAGCCCCGGGTCCGCACCCGAGACGAGCTCCCCGACGGCCTGCGGGCGCTCCTGGGCGACGGCACGCTGGTGCTGCTGCCCCTGCAGGGCCGCCTCAACGACATGCGGGAGTCCGGCAAGCTCCTCGACGAGCTCGCCGAGCACGTCCCCGACGCGGCCAGCGAGGTCGCCCTGCAGGGCGCGCTCTACCGGATGATCCTGGAGGATCTCCCTTGGCTGTCCGGCCTCGCGCTGCTCTTCGTGGGGGCCCTGACCGCGCTCTACCTGCGCCACCTCGGCCGCACCGTGGTCGCCGTGGTCAGCCTCGTCGGCGGTCTGGTGGTCGCCCTGGGCGCGCTCGCCGTGCTCGGGCTGCCCCTCACCCTCGCCAACCTCGTCGGCCTGCCCATCCTGCTGGGCATGTGCGTGGACGTCGTGCTGCACCTGGTGCACCGCCTGTCCCGCGGCGAGCCCCTGGCGGTCGTGCTCCGCGCGGTCGGGCCACCCGCGCTGTGGTCGACCCTGACGACGGTGGCCTCGTTCATCAGCCTGTCCGCCGCCAGCACCGGCGCCCTACGCTCCCTGGGCCAGCTCGTGACCGTCGGGCTGTGCGTCGGCACCCTGTCCGCCGCCATCGTGGTCGTGCTGCTGGTCACGGCGACCGGACGCCCCCGCACCTGACGGCGCCCAGGCGAGCACGGCCACGGCGAGCCCGCCGATCACGAACGGCACCAGCAGCGCCGGGGGCAGGAGCAGGGCGAACCCAACCATGGTCAGCCCCCGGACCGTCTCTGCGAAACGCAAGGGAGGACGTCCATTCAGCGCCCGCCCGACGCCCAGGAGCGCCCAGGCACCCAGCGCTCCCAGGGCCAGCTTGGGCCACGCAGACGCGAGCGCCGGCGCGTACACCGAGACCAGGCACAGGGTGGCCGAGAGCGAGGTCACGACGGTGGCGAGCAGGCGGGGCGGGCGGTGGTCGGTCACCCGCGGCGGCGGCGCCGGTCGAC
>CALATR010000806.1 GCA_937891875.1 uncultured Pseudomonadota bacterium
GGGCGGCCGTTGCGCTCGGCGTAGGAGCGCACGAAGTGGGCGACCAGCAGCGGGATGTCGGCGCGGCGCTCGGCGAGGGAGGGCACGTCGAGGCGCACCACGTTGAGCCGGTAGTACAGGTCCTCGCGGAAGCGGCGCGCTCGAGCCTCGGCGCGCAGGTCCTTGTTGGTCGCCGCGATGACCCGCACGTCCACCCGCAGGGTCTCGGAGCCTCCCACCCGCTGCAGCTCGCCGTTCTCGAGCACGCGGAGCAGCTTGACCTGCACGCTGGGGTCGATCTCACCGATCTCGTCGAGCAGGATCGTGCCGCCGTCGGCCTGCTCGAACTTGCCCCGGTGCTGACGGACGGCGCCGCTGAACGCGCCCCGCTCGTGACCGAACAGCTCGCTCTCGAGCAGGGTCTCGGGGATGGCTGCGCAGTTGACCCGCACGAAGGGCTTGTCCGCCCGCTGGCTGCGGTAGTGGATGGCGTGGGCGAGCAGCTCCTTGCCGGTGCCGGTCGGGCCCTGGAGCAGCACGGTCGCGGTGGAGTCGGCGACGGCCTGCACGTCCTCGTACAGGCGGATCATGGCCTGGGTCGTGCCGATGAGGTTGTCGAAGCCGTAGCGGTCGCGGACCTCCTGGCGCAGCTGGCGGAGCTCGGCCCGAAGTGCAGCGTGTTCGAGGGCCTTCTCGACGACGACCAGCAGCTCGTCCCGCTCGACGGGCTTGATCAGGTAGTCCGCCGCGCCGCCCTTGAGGGCAGCGACTGCGTCCCGCACGCTGCCGTAGCCGGTCATCACGACCACCTGGACGTCCGGATGGCGCTCGCGGACCCGGGCCAGCAGCTCCAGACCAGTGCCGCCGGGCATCTGCACGTCAGTCAGCACCAGGTCGTGCGGGGTCTCCTGCAGCACCTTCAGGGCGTCGTCGGGATTGCGGGCCAGCTGCACGTCGTAGCCGGCCTTGCGGAGGTTGACCTGGACCGCGACGCGAACCGCCTTGTCGTCGTCCACCACCAGGATGCGGGAGCTGGGAGCCATCGGGTCCTCGGAAGGGCCCGAAGGTATCGCATGTCTGCGCACAAGGTGTCTGTAGGAACGTTAGGGATCGAGCACCCTCCACCGTGCCCCTCCCAAAACCCCGCGTTCCGGAGCCCCCCCGATGGCTCATCTCGCAAAGCACCGTGGCGCCTGGCGAGCACTCGCCGCTGGCGCCCTGTTCCTGCTCGCCGTGCCCGCGGTGGCGGAGGAACCCCAGGCGGCCGGAGCGGCCGATGCACAGCCGGCGGCAGAGACGTCTACGGACGACACCGATGACAACGCTGGCGATGCCGGCACGGAGGGCGGCGCCGCGCTGCTGAAGAAGGCGGAGGCCAAGCCGCCGCAGCCGGTGGACTTCGAGGCCGTGCTCGCTCCCCTGACCCAGGACCGCCTCTTTCGCGCGTCCAAGGTCGGGCTCGACGTCCGCAGCGTCTCCACCGGGCAGAGCGTCTTCTCCCGGGAGGCCGACCGGGGCCTCGTGCCCGCGTCCACCACCAAGGTCGTCACCGCCGCCACCGCCCTGCGCACCCTGGGCCCGGCCTACCGGTTCACCACCGACATCTACGCCGATGGCCCGGTCGATCAGGCCGGTGTGCTCCAGGGCAACCTGTACGTCCAGGGGCACGGGGACCCGACGCTGGTGGTCGAGCGGCTGTGGAAGCTCGTCTACGATCTGAAGCTCGAAGGCATCAACCGCGTCAGTGGAGACGTGATCTTCGACGAGGGCTACTACGACACGACCTACCAGCTGCCCGGCTGGAACAAGGCCCGGGATCTGGCGGAAGGACCGTCGTATTTCGCCACCAGCTCTGCCCTGTCCCTGAACTTCAACACGGTCGCCATCGTGGTCGCGCCGGGTCCGGAGGTCGGCAAGCCCGCCCGGGTCCTGCTCGAGACCCCCGCCGGCGGGTACGTGACCCTCGACAACAAGGTGCTGACCGGGGCCGTCGGCGCCAGCCGCCGCCTGGACATCGATCGCGCGGTCACGGCGGACAAGATGACCTTCACGGTCGAAGGCACCATCGCGTCCGACGACGAGGCGCGTCGCTACTACCGCACGGTCGCCGATCCCACGGCCCACTTCATGGCGGCCTGGGCGGAGATGGAGAAGGTCCACGGCATCGAGGTCAAGGGCACCCACCGCCGCGGCGGCACCCCCGTCGGCGCGACCCTGCTCATCCAGCACCGCTCGGTCCCGCTGACCGCCGTGCTCATGGACATGAACAAGTACTCCAACAACTTCATGGCCGAGCAGGTGCTCAAGGCGGTCGGCGCCGAGACCGGAGGCGCGCCCGGCTCGACGGCGAAGGGCGTCGCAGCGGTGCAGAGCTACCTGGACGAGCTGCAGATCCCGCGCGAGTCCTACACCGTCATCAACGGCAGCGGACTGTCCCGTCAGACCTCCATCCCGCCCAGCGTGCTCACCGCCGTCATGGTGGACATGGCGAACGATGACAAGGTGGGAAGCGAGTTCCAGACCAGCCTGTCCATCGCCGGCTGGGACGGCACGTTGTGGCGTCGCCTCCGGGAGGATCCCGCACGTGTACGGGGGAAGACAGGCACCATCGACGGGGTCCACTGTCTGACCGGCTACGTCACGGCAGCCGATGGCGAGCTGTATGCATTCAGCTTTCTGGTCAATGACCTGCGCGGCGGCAGCAGCCAGGCCAAGCGGCTCCACGACCGGTTCCTGCGAAGGATGTTCAATGCCGACCAGCTCTGACCGATATGCGAGACGGGGAGGGTGCCCGGGCGGGCCATCATCCCCGACCTTCCGCATCCTGACGGCGTTGACACCTCTTCGAGGCCGGCGCTATACCCGGTACGGCACTGTCGGACGGCCCGCCTTGGACCTGCATTCGTCGTCAACGTGGTGTCGGAGATGGAGCAAGGCATGATGGGTCGCTACTGGACCGTTCCGGTACTGCTGCTGGCTGTGGGGCTCGGGAGTTCCGCGCTTGCGCAGGACGAAGGTGGATCCCCCTGGGATACCACCGATGGTTCGGACTCCTCTGGAGCTCCGGCGGACGATGCGCCCCCGGCCGACGGGGACGATCAGCCGGTCGACACCTCCGGGGCACTGCCGTCCACCCTGACGGGCACCGACATCGGCACGCCCTCCGCCGGTCGCCTGACCGAGGAGGAGCTCGCCGCTCGACGCCTGCGCGGGCAGCAGAACAAGGAGCTGCTCTCGGTCGAGCAGGACGTCAGCAACCTCAAGGAGCGCGTGTTCCGCTCCAAGGCCACCCTTCAGCTGCTGCGGGAGCTGGTCATCGAGGGCGCGACGCTCGGCTCTCGGGTCAGCGTCTGGCACGTCAACAAGATGTCGAGCGCCTACACCGTCGAGTCGGTGCAGTACTTCCTCGACGGCAAGGCGATCTTCAGCCGTACCGACACCACCGGCGGCCTCGATGATCTCGACGCGGTCGAGATCCACGCCCAGACCCTGCCCCCTGGACAGCACAACCTGCAGGTCAACATGGTGCTGCGGGGCAACGGCATGGGCGTGTTCAGCTACGTGCGCGCCTACTCGTTCAAGGTGCAGTCCAGCTACGCCTTCACGGTCGAGGACGGCAAGCTGACGACGGTGCAGGTCCTCGTGGATGAGAAGGGCGGTCCCTTCACGTCTTTCGTGGACCGGCCGAATGTCGGGTACGAAGAGAACATGGAGAACCTGCGTGGGGAATGACCGCGGATCCCGACTGCTGCTGGCGACCCTGGGCCTCGGCCTGGGGCTCGTCGTCCTGGGGACTCCGACCCTGGCGCTCGCGTCCAAGGCCGACGATGAGCTGGTGCGTCGGTACGAGTCGCTCCAGGTCGACGTCGAGGAGCTCGCGTCCGACGCCGAGCGGATCGACCGCAGCGTCGCGCCCGGCCGCGGCTTCATCACGTCCGATCAGGCGGTCCAGCGCTACCAGGAC
>CALATR010000807.1 GCA_937891875.1 uncultured Pseudomonadota bacterium
CCCTGCCTGCAGCAACGCGACTCCCCGCCAGCGGATCCGTGGGCCGCCACTCCCCTGCCCGCAGCACCGCGGTTCCTGCCAGCAGATCCCCGCCCCTCACACCTCCCCCGGCCGGTTCGCGTTCCGCATCCCCGCCTCCGACACCTCCGCAACCGCCGATCCCTCCACGAGTGCCCGCACCGGCGCCCCCGTCCGTGCCAGCTCCCGTGCGCGCTGGAGGTCCGCGAACCTCACCGTCGCCAGCAGCGGATGCGTGCGGCTGGGGGAGCGGGCGTGGGCGGGGACCGGGGCGGCGAGGAGCACGCCGACGTCCTCGGCGGTGAGGGCGGGCAGGTCGCAGGGGCAGACCAGGACGTCCTCGCCCGCGTGGGTCAGGGCCGTGACGACCCCGTGCAGGGGGTGGGGCTCGCCGTCGTCGGGCTCGTGCACGACCGGGAGCGCGGCGCCGTCGGGCAGGTGCCATGGGGGGTCGGCGGGGTGGCCGCGGCGGATGAGGTACACGTCGAGCCCGGCCGCCGCCAGCACGTCCGCGATCCGGGCGGCCAGCGGCACGCCGTCTACAGGAATGAGGGCCTTGTCCCGGCCCATTCGCGACGAGCGCCCCCCGGCGAGCACGTAGCCGCGGCGCACCCGACCCACGGCTACTGCCGGATCTTCAGCGTCTGACCCGGATGGATGACGTCGCCCGACAGCCCGTTCCAGCTGCGCAGGTCGGACACGCTGCAGCCCTGGCCCTGGGCGATGCGACCGAGGCTGTCGCCGGGGCGCACCTCGTACATCTTCCAGGTGGCCCGGTGGATGGTGAGCTGCTGGCCGACGCGGATGCCGTGCACGTCGGTGATCTTGTTCCAGCGCGCCAGGTCCTTGGTGCTCACGCCGTAGCGGCTGGCGATGCCCGACAGCGTGTCGCCGCGAGCGACCGTGTAGCTGACCGTGCGCTCCGCCGGGGCAACGGGGGCCGCGGCGACCGACGGCTTCTCCCCGCTGGTCACGACGGGCTGCGCGGCGTCGGGCCGGCTCGCCACGGGGGCGGTGCCCGAGGCCCCGTTCGACGGCACCAGCAGGGACATGCCGACCACGATGCGGTTCGCGTCCTGCAGGCGGTTCAGCTTGACCAGGGAGTCGGTCGACACGCCGTAGCGGCTGGCGATCACGCCCAGGGTCTCGCCCTTGCGCACGGTGTGCTGGGCGAAGCGGACCCGGTCAGTGGGCGGCACCTTGGCGAGCTTGGTCGCGAACGGCGCGCCGGAGCCGGCGGGCAGGGAGAGCAGGTAGCCCTCGACCGGGGTAGCGGTCCGGCGCAGCCCCGGGTTGAGCGCCTTGAGGTCGTCGACCGTCACCCCTGCAAGCTCGGCCAGCACGTCGAGCGCGGCCGCGCCGGTCACCTCCACCGTGTCGATGGCGAGCGGGGGGTGCGGGTTGATCGTGAAGCCGTAGCGCTCGGCGTTCTTGGACAGGATCGCGGCCGCCATGAGCTTCGGCGGGTAGTTCGCGGTCTCCCGGGGCAGGTGCCCCCCGCGGGCCAGGGTCCAGAAGTCCTTCGAGCCGGCGCGCTGCATCGCCCCGCGCACCCGACCCGGACCCGCGTTGTACGCGCACCAGGCGAGCTCCCAGTCGCCCTTGAACATCCGATGCAGATCTTCGAGGTGGGCGACCGCGGCGTCCGTGGACTTGATGGGGTCGCGGCGGTCATCCACCCACCAGTCGACCCGCAGGTCATACATGCGACCGGTCGCAGGCATGAACTGCCACAGGCCGCCGGCACCGGCGCTGGACAGGGCGTGAGGGTTGAAGCCGGACTCGATCATCGACAGGTAGACGAGATCCTGGGGCAGGCCCTTGGCGGCCAGCTTCTCCCGCATCATCGGCTCGTAGCGGCCGCCGCGGTCCAGGTAGCGCTGAAAGTGGCGCCGGCCAGGACCGAGGAAATAGCGCATCCAACGCTGGACTTCGCGATCCGTCCGGATCGGGATGTCGAAGCTCTTCGGGTCCACCTCGGACAGGCGCAGCGGGTCGACGGTGAGCGCCTCGTCCGGGGAGTCGTAGAGCTGGACCGGCACCTTGGGTGCGGCGAGCTCGTCCGACAGGGCGCCCTCGGCCAGCTCCACCTCGGCCTTCTCGGCCATCGCCTCGACCGCGTCGTCGGTCAGCACCTCACCCTCGAGGCGCGCCACCCAGGCCCAGATGCCCTCGACCGGGGGCTGGACCGCCGGGGCGTCCTCGAGCCCACCTTCCGTCGTGCGGCTGGGCTCCTGGGAGGACCGCGGCGGTACCGCCTGCTCCTCGGCCGGCGGCACGTCGTCCACCGGCACCCGATCCCCTTCCGTCCTGCCTTGTGCGGCAACAGATGGGGTGGTGCTCCACAAGAGCAAGGCCAGCAAGGTGCAAGCGGAAGCTGACACGACCATGGACTCCGGGGGGTGATTCCAGGCTCGCCGGCCCATAACGTGCCATGTGGAACCCGTGCTCGTCTGGCTGCTGTTCCCAGTCTCTCTCGCCGGCACGGCCACGCTGCATGTCAGCGTGCCGCATGCCGCTGGTACCACTGAGGACATCGCCGTGCCGGATGGCGTCGGACCCTGCGCCCGCGACGATGGCTTCGTGCGCTGCGACACCGACGTCCCGATCCGGTTCCGCTGGGATGGCGCGGACGACTGGACCCTCTCCGGGGTGATGGTGGTGGCACCCGGTCAGACCGGCCGCGCATTCGTCCTGACCGCCCCGCGGGAAGAGGACGAACAAGCGGCATTCCTGCAGGCCCTGCTCGACGACGTCCAGGTCGACCGGCACGAGATCACCCGCCTGCGCGAGCTCACCGTCTACACCTCCGACTGGACCCCACCCTACCCGACCCGCGCCGCCCTGCAGGCCCACACCGCCCTGCTCCGCCACCGCGACGCCAAGGTCCGCCGGGAGGCGCTGGAGGGACTGCATCCCTTCGTCGCCGGGACCTCCTTCGACCCCACCCCCCGCGAGGCCCCCTCCCCGCTCTACGTCGAAGATCTCGACGCCCTGGCCATGGATCCGGACGTCGGCGTGCGCAAGCGCCTGGCGCGGATCCTCCGCGACGCCCGCCCCGACATTCCCCGGCAGGACGTCGCCCGGCTCCTGGAGCTGCTGCTGCAGGATCCCCACGCTGGCGTGCGCCGCGCTGCGGTGGTCGGACTGACCGGTGCCGTCGACCGGGACGCGATGACCGCGGAGCATGCCTGGTCCCTGGTGCTCGCCAGGGTCCCCGAGCCGCCCCCCGCCGGACGCGCGGCCGCCAACCAGCTCGCCTCCCTGCGCTCGAGGCTGCTGCGCGAGGGCACCGAGGTGGACGTGGTCGCCGCCCTGGAGCTGGTGCTCGCCCACCACCCGGAGCGCGCCTGGCGCGTGTGGTCGACCTGGAAGCAGGAGCTGCCCGTCAAGGAGGCCTGGATCCGCCGGCTGCTCGACGACACCGTGGGCATGGATCCGGTGCTGGTGGGTCACTGGCAGGAGCACGCATCCGACGTGCTGGACCGCGTCGTCGCCGAGTGGACCCCCGAGCGCCACCCCGAGCGCGCCGACCTCCTGCGCCGCCTGCGCGATGCCCCCGCCGAGCCCGCCGCCGACCCGTCCTCCGCGGTCAGTGAGGGCAACCCGGAAGAGCCCGCGGCCGATGACAGCCTGTCAGGCCCCCCGGAGGCACCTCCCGGCCCATGACACAATGTCGGAGTGTGCTTCAGAAATGCGTCAGGATCGGGGCCGATGGCATGGTCCGGTCCTTGCAGGGAACCAGGCAGTCCAACTGGAGCTGCCATGAAGCGCTGGCTGCTGCCCATCGCCCTGCTCATCCTCGGGACCCTCCTCGCCGTCGGCGCGGGCTGGGGGACCAACCTGGCCCTGGGTGCTGCGATCGGCCTCAAGGAGGGCGAGAGCCTCGAGACCGTCCGACCCGGTGCCCGACCGGCTGGTGACGGCGACGCGGTCGCCGATGGCGATGACGAGGACGGCGACACCGCCGACGACGGGGAGCGCCCCGCGGCCGCGGGAGCCATGGCCGACAGCGCGCCGCGCGGCCTGGACCGCAAGACCTACATCTCCGCCATCATGGCGCGGAACATCTTCGACAGCACCGCCATCGGCCTGGTCGACGAGCCGCCGCCCTGCGAGGGCGAGAACTGCGAGTACGAGGCCAGCGACCTGCCGGTCGTGCTGCTCGCCACCGTCGTCGCCGAGCCCATGGAGCTGTCGGCCGCCCTGCTGATGCTCGAGAACTCCAACGAGACCAACGGCTACGGCGTCGGCGACAAGATCCTCGACGCGACCATCACGCGGATCGAGACCGAGCGGGTGATCGTGCAGCGCGGCGACGGCCGGGAGGAGTTCATCCTCGCCACCGAGCAGGCCGCCAGCAGCCGCAACGACGGCGTCGCCTCCGCCGAGCCCACCGGCGAGGAGGGGATCAGCAAGGTCAGCGAGGAGGAGTACGTCATCTCCCGCGAGCTCGTCGACCAGACCCTGTCCGACCTCGACGCCGTGTCCAAGATGGCCCGCGCCCGTCCCCACAAGGACGGCGACGGCAACGTCGACGGCTTCCGCCTCTCGGGCGTCCGTCGCAACAAGCTGCTCTACCAGATCGGCATCCGCTCCGGCGATGTCGTGCACTCGGTCAACGGCCAGCCGCTCACCTCCATGCAGGAGGCCATGGGCGCGTGGCAGGGCATGCAGAACAGTTCCGCCTTCGAGTTCGAGATCACCCGGCGCGGTCAGAAGAAGACCATGAAGTACAACATCCGCTGACTGAAAAGCAGCCCTTCACGCCGACTCTCGGACTCTCGTCCCCTTCTCCCCCCAAGCAAGAGCGACCTCGATGATCCTCGCCCTTCGCAACGCCGCATCCCACACCCCCGGCTGGTCCCGGTGGCTGCTCGCGGCCGTCCTGTTGTCCGTGGCCACGGCCGTCGTGTCCCCGTCCCAGGTGGCGCACGCCCAGGATGACACCCGCCAGAAGCCGCCCGAGTCGCTCAACGACGGCGACAAGCTCCAGCTCAACTACTTCAACGTCGAGCTGGCCGAGGTCGTGAAGTTCTTCATGGACCTGCGCGGGGAGAACTACATCACCGCGGAGTCCCAGGCGCTGAAGGAGAAGGTGACCATCGTCACCCAGAAGCCCGTCACCAAGGGCGCCGCCTGGCAGGCCTTCCTCTCGGCCCTGCAGGTCAACGGCTACACGCTGGTCCGCACCGGCAGCTACTACAAGATCATCAAGGCCAACGAGGCGGTCCAGGCGCCCCTGCCCGTCCGGTCGGGCAGCGACTCGATCCCCTACTCGGATCAGGTGATCACCCAGCTGCTGCCGCTGGACAACATCTCGGTCAACGACGTGCAGAGCGTCGTCAACGCGCTGAAGAGCCCCAACGGCAACATCATCGCGTACAACCCGACGAACACGCTGATCATCACCGACCATGCCTACAACGTGCGCAAGGTCTGGGAGGTCATCAACGAGCTGGACGTGGGCGCGCCCAAGGCGACCATGGCCTTCGTGCAGCTGCAGTTCGCCGACGCGACCGAGATCCAGTCGATCATCACCGAGCTGTACGGGGTCGGCGAGGAGTCCGCCGCGGCCCAGCAGGAGGACACCCGCTCCCGCCGTCGCTCCCGCCGCCGCCGCAACGACGACGACGCCGCCACCGCCAACTCGGGCGCCGTCTCCGCGGGCAAGGCGTCCAAGTACATCGACAAGATCATCGCCGACGAGCGGACCAACGCCCTCATCGTGCTCGCCAACGAGGAGGGGCACAAGGCGGTGCTGGAGCTGGTCGATCAGCTCGACAAGGACACGACCGGCAAGTACGGCAGCCAGATCAACGTGGTTCGCCTGGAGCAGGCCAAGGCCCAGGACGTGGTCGACGTGCTCTCCCGCCTGTCCGAGGGTGGCAACTCCTCCGGCAGCACCCGCCGGCCGACCACGACGCGCACCCCGACCAACCGGGGCGCGGCGGCGGCCCAGCAGGGCGGCGAGGAGGGCTTCGGCGCCATCGCCGCCTTCGACTCGGGGATGCGGATCGCCCACGACGAGGCGACCAACAGCCTGGTCATCATCGCCTCTCCCGACGACTTCAAGGTCGTCAAGAAGGTCATCGACGAGCTCGACCGCGTGCGCAAGCAGGTCTTCGTGGACGCCGTCATCATGGAGATCAGCTCCGACGACAGCCTCGACTTCGGCATGGGCCTGCACGGCCCTCTGGGCGTCGACATCAACGATCCCAGCAGCTTCGACCCTTCCACCGAGCCCTTCGGGTTGATGTCCGGAAGCCTCGGACAGAGCTCCGCTCTCGGCCTGTCCACCGACCTGCTCTCCGGCCTCGCCATGGGCGTGTTCGGCCCGTCCATCGACGTGCCCACCGCCACCGGCGACACCCTCTCGATCCCCGCGTTCGGCATCGTGCTGCAGGCGATCAAGACCTACTCGGGCGCCGAGGTGGTCTCCAACCCCAACCTGCTGACCCTGGACAACGCCGAGGCGAAGATCGTGGTCGGCCGCAAGGTGCCGTTCCCGACGAACACCTCCTTCAACAACCTCGGCCAGCCGATCGTCACCTTCACCCGCGAGGACGTGGCGGTCTCCCTGGAGCTGACCCCGCGGATCAACTCCGAGAACTACGTCACCCTCGAGGTCCGGGTGGAGGTCAGCGAGGTCGAGCCCAGCGACAGCGACCTCGACCCCCTCCTGTCGGGCGGCCCGGTCACCTCCAAGCGCGAGGTCGAGACCACAGCACTCGTGAAGGACAACCAGACCGTCGTGCTCGGCGGCCTCGTGGGCACGACCGAGACCGAGGTCGAGACCAAGGTGCCGATCCTCGGCGACGTGCCGCTGGTCGGCGCGCTCTTCCGCGGTCGCCGGGTCGAGGCGCGCAAGTCGAACCTGCTCATCTTCCTGACGCCGCACATCGTCGAGGACGGTGACGACATGGTCGAGATCATGCGCATCAAGGAGGCCCAGTTCCGGGAGTTCCGCCGCCGCTTCTACGGCAAGTCCCGCGAGCAGGCCTACGAGGAGGTCCAGAACCTGCTCAAGTTCAGCATGAACATCGTGGACAAGGAGTCGCTGTACCGCGGCAACCCCGTCCCCCAGGACAACGTGCGCACCCTGCACGACGACGACGCCAACACCAGCAGCGGCTCGCGCGAGTACGGCCGCGGCGACAGCGACCCCAACGTGCTGCCCAGCACCGACACCCAGCCCATGCCGCCCGGCGTCATCGTCGTGCCCGAGGACGCCGATCCCGAGGATCTGGCCGTGCCCGAGACCGGCGACGACAACACCGACGGGGGCAACTGATGGGCATCCGTCGCGCCAGCCCCACCCCCCGCGCCCAGGACGTCCAGGGCGCACCCGGGCGGCCCGATCCGGTCGCGTCGGTGCTGGAGACGGCCCGCAACGCCGGGATCACGGTGCGCGCCGCCGCCCAGAACCGGGCCGATCTCGACAAGGTCGCCCTCGCCAGCGCCCTGTCCCAGCTCTCCGGCCTGCCGATGCTCGCCGAGTACGACGTGGCCTGGGCCGAGGCGTCCTTCATCCGTCCGGTGCCCATGACCATGGCCCGCGAGCACGGCATCCTGCCGCTGTACGTGGACGAGGACGACACCCTGCTGGTGGGCATCGCGGACCTGTCCGCCCTGTCCCGCCTGGACAGCCTGCGCACCCTGCTCGACCGCTCGGTCCGCGCGGTGGTCATGCCGGTCGACGTCGTCGAGCAGGGCATCAACAAGGCGTGGAACAAGGCGGCCCAGGACGCCCAGTCGGTCCTCGAGGAGGCCGAGGGGGTCAAGGACGACGACGACGGCGACCTCTTCCTGGATGAGGCAGACCTCCTCGACGATCCCAACGAAGCGCCGATCATCCGCTTCGTCAACGCCCTGCTCACCCAGGCCATCAAGGAGCGCGCGTCGGACATCCACATCGAGCCCTTCGAGAAGGCGCTCAAGGTGCGGTTCCGGGTCGACGGCGTGCTCCACGAGACCATCGAGCCGCCCTACAAGTTCAAGGACAGCATCGTCGCCCGCATCAAGATCATGGCGGGCCTGAACATCGCCGAGAAGCGCCTGCCCCAGGACGGCCGCATCCGGCGCCGCATGGGCGGCCGCGAGATCGACCTGCGCGTCTCCACCGTGCCCGTCCGCCACGGCGAGCGCGTGGTCATGCGTATCCTCGAGAAGGGCGAGGTCTTCAACCTCGACAGGATCGGCATGAGCGACGAGGTGCTGCTCCCCTGGCGCGCCTGCATCCGCAAGCCCAACGGCATCCTGCTGGTCTGCGGCCCGACCGGCTCGGGCAAGTCGTCGACGCTGTTCAGCTCGCTCGCCGAGATCAACAGCCCAGACCAGAACATCCTCACCATCGAGGATCCCATCGAGTACGAGCTCGAGGGCCTCGGCCAGGTGCAGGTCAACCACAAGATCGACCTCACCTTCGCGTCCGCCCTGCGCGCCTTCCTGCGCCAGGACCCCGACGTCATCCTGGTCGGTGAGATCCGTGACCACGAGACCGCCGCGAACGCCGTCCAGGCCTCGCTCACCGGCCACCTCGTGCTGTCCACCATCCACACCAACGACGCGGCCGGCGCCTTCACCCGCCTGGTCGACATGGGCATCGAGCCCTTCCTGGTCAGCGACCAGCTCCTCGGCGTGCTCGCCCAGCGCCTCGTGCGCCGGCTGTGCAGCCACTGCAAGGAGCCCCGGCCCCTCGCCGAGCTGGAGCGCATGGAGCTGGGCATCACCGAGCAGGAGGCGGCGGGCCGTCCGACGTACCACCCGGTCGGCTGCGAGCACTGCAACGGCCTGGGTTATCGGGGTCGCTGCGGCATCTTCGAGTTCCTCGCCGCCAGCGACAAGGTCAAGGAGGCCGTCGCCAAGGGCGGCAACGCAGCCCGGATCAAGGAGGCGGGCGCCAAGGATGGCATGAAGACGCTCCGCGACGACGGCATCGCCAAGGTGTTCGCGGGAGTGACCTCGGTGGAGGAGATCCTCCGCGTCACTCGTGAGAATGCGGGCGAATAAGGGGGTTTCATGGCGGTCTTCGAGTACAGAGGGTTCGACAAGGCGGGCAAGGCCGTCAACGGCATCATCGATGCGGACAACCCCAAGGTCGCCCGCGGTCGGCTGCGCAAGCAGGCCATCTACCCGACCGAGATCCACCTCCAGAAGAAGGGGCGCGGCGGCGTGCGCGGCTCCGGTCTGGACATGGAGGTGGACTTCGCGAAGTACTTCCAGTTCGTCAGCGGCCGGGACATCTCCATCCTGACCCGCCAGATGGCGACGCTGCTGGGCGCGTCCGTGCCCATGGCCGAGACCCTGACCGCACTGGTCGACCAGTCCGAGAAGCAGAAGCTCAAGGTCACCCTGTCCGAGGTCAAGGAGCGGGTGAACGAGGGCAGCACCCTCGCCGACGCGCTGGGCAAGCACCCGCGGATCTTCAACAGCCTGTTCGTGCAGATGGTGCGCGCGGGCGAGCGCTCCGGCGCCCTGTCCCAGGTCCTGCTCCGCCTCGCGACGTTCAACGAGGCCCAGGTCAAGCTGCGCGGCAAGGTCCAGGGCGCGATGCTCTACCCGATCCTGATGGCCATCATCGGGGTCGGCATCCTGACCGGCCTGTTCTACTTCATCGTGCCCCAGATGCGGGACCTGCTGGAGAGCGTCAACGGCAACGACGCCACCCTGCCCATCCCGACCATGATCGTCTTCTTCATCGGAGACGCCCTGACGTCCGGCCTCGCCTGCGTCTTCGGCGTGTTCGCCATCATCGGCTTCTTCGGGTTCCGCTGGTACGTGCGCAACAACGGCAAGAAGTGGTGGCACGCCGTCCTGTTGAAGGTGCCGCTGCTGGGCAAGCTCAACCGCATGATCGCGGTCAGCCGCTTCTGCCGCACCCTCGCCACCCTGCTGGTCTCCGGCGTGCCGATCATCTCGGCCCTCGGCATCGTCAAGGACGTCGTCGGCAACGTGATCATCCAGGAAGCGGTCGAGAGCGCCAGCAAGAACATCCAGGAAGGCCAGTCCATCGCGGCCCCGCTCAAGAAGTCCGGTCAGTTCCCGCCCATGGTCATCCACATGATCGCCATCGGGGAGCGCACCGGCGAGCTGGAGTCCATGTTGGTGAATGTCGCGGATGCCTACGAGTCGGAAGTCGATGCCACGATCGAAGGTCTGACCGGCCTTCTCGGGCCATTGATGATCGTGGCGATGGGTGGCGCGGTCTTCTTCGTCGCCCTCGGCATGCTGCTCCCGCTGGCCAACCTCACGTCCCAGTTCCAGTGATTCAACCCGAGTTATCTCTACTTTCAGCCCGTCCCTCCAGGAGGTCCCCGTGATCGACAACCGCACCCTCCGCGCCGCCCTGAAGCAGGCCAACAAGCGCCGCGCCCGCGGCGGCATGAACCTCGTCGAGATCATGATCGTCATCGCGATCATCGTCATCCTGATCTCGGTCCTCTCCGTGGCCGCGGTCCAGGCGTACGAGGCCAGCAAGGTCAGCACGACCAAGTTCAAGATCAACCAGCTGGGTCAGCAGGTCCTCGCCGAGACCATGCTCGCGGGCTCGGACATCCCGAACAACCTCAAGGACGTCGAGGGCGTCAAGGAGGACCAGCTGGTCGACGGCTGGGGCCGCGAGTTCGCCTTCGAGGTCCCCGGCCCCGGCGACAGCCCGTTCGACATCGTCTCCCTCGGCCGTGACGGCAAGGAAGGCGGCACCGGCCGCGACGCCGACCTCAAGTACAGCGAGCTGTAGGACCCACCGTGACCGACCACCCCACCAGCACCGAGACCCATGACTTCGACGAGGACCGCGTCCCCGTCGGACAGATCTGGCGCCGCCTGCCCCCCTGGGGCCGCCGGGTGGTGGGGTGGAGTGCGGCGCTGGCCGCGCTGATCGTGGTGGCGCCGATCGCCGCGACCGCGTTGATCGACGCGAGCCACGCGCAGCCGGTCTCGACCGCCAAGTTCAAGATCAACCAGCTCGGTCAGCAGGTCCTCGCCGAGATCGTCCTCGCGGAGAACCCCGTCCCGACCCGTCTCGAGGACGTCGAGGGCGTCAAGCCCGAACAGCTCGTCGACCCCTGGGGCCGCCCCTTCCACTTCATCGTCCCCGGCCCCGGTGACACTCCGTTCGACATCGTCTCCTTCGGTCGCGACGGCAAGCCCGGCGGCACCGGCCGCGACACCGATCTCAAGTACAGCGAGCTCTGATCCCCCATGCCCCTCCACCCCACCAGCACGCACACCACCGACCGCGACGGCCGCACCGCCGCCGACGGCCCCGTGCACGCTGTGGAGGGACCAACCACCAACGACCAACCACCAACGACTCCGGCCACTCCGCTCCGCCGCCGGAGGCGGCGCGGCATGAACCTCGTCGAGATCATGATCGTCGTCGCGATCATGGTCGCCCTGCTCGTCATCGTCGTGCCCATGGTCGGCTGGGCGCTCAAGCTCAACCACAAGGAGTCGGCCAGCAACCTGGTCGCCGCCTACGAGCGCCTCCGCGACGAGGCCGTGCTGCGCAACCTCACCTTCCGGATCGCGTACCACCTCGAGGATCGGTACTACGAGGTCGAGGTCTCCGAAGACACCGCCCTGCTGTTCGCCGACCCCGAGACGCGCCTGCGCTTCGAGGCGGCCCAGCAGGAGAAGCTCGAGCGCAAGGCGTCCCGCTTCGCCGATCCCGAGGACGCCGCCATCGGCGAGGACGGGCTCTCCGTCGAGACCGCCTCGTTCACCAAGGTGCAGGACAAGTACCTCAAGAAGTTCCAGCTCCCGCCGGGCGTGGTCTTCGGTGGCGTCTACACCCCGGCCTACGGCGAGCTCGTCGAGCCCGCCACCGGCGACCCGAGCGAGATGGACGAGGACGAGAAGCAGGTCGTCTACAGCTACATCCTGCCGTCCGGCATCGCCGAGCACACCTTCGTCACCCTGGTCCAGGAGGGCAATCCCGACGTCGGCTACACCATCGAGGTGGAGCCCATGACTGGCGTCGTGCACGTCGACCGCGGCGTGCGCGACTGGCGAGACCGCTTCGACTTCGTGCCGGACCGCGGTCCGGACCTGGCGCAGTGAGGTGGGCATGTTCAAGCTGATCCGCCAGATGCGACACGAGGGCCGACGCCGCTTCGGCCGGACCGGGTTCAGCCTGCTCGAGGTCATGATCGCCGCGGCCATCCTGGTCGTGACCATGGCCATCGTCGTGCGCATCCAGGCCACCTCGGTCGCCGGCGCCCTGCGCGCCCAGAAGATCGTGGTCGCCACCGATCTCGCCCAGGAGAAGCTCGGCGAGGTGATGCTGCTCATCGAGATGGAGGGCATCGGCACCCAGGACATCTACGAGCGCGGCGACTTCGACGACTTCGGCGACGAGGCCCGGCTCGACTTCGGCAAGGAGCTCGACGACTACGAGTTCGAGTACTGGGTCGAGGAGATCGAGTTCGCCCTGTCGTCGGACGTCATGGGCTTCCTGGGCGGCATGGGCGGCGACGATGACGGCGGCGCCGGCGGTGCCATGGGCGGCGCGATGTCCGGCGCCGACGCGGGCCAGACCGAAGCGATGATGAACCAGTTCGGCCTGGGCCAGGACCAGCTCACCGAGCAGCTCGGCAACTTCATCCGCCGGGTGCGGGTGCGGGTGTACTGGGGCGGCGACTCGAAGGAAGCCGAGGATCGCGGCCGGGAAGTCGTGATCACGACCCACATCATCAGCCCCGAGGGCGCCTTCCGCCAG
Organism: uncultured Pseudomonadota bacterium; assembly: GCA_937891875.1. Lineage (GTDB taxonomy): Bacteria > Myxococcota_A > UBA796 > UBA796 > REDI01. The sequence continues at coordinate 12,743 of CALATR010000807.1, forward strand.
ATGGGCGGCGACCCGAACAACCCCGCGGGGAACGGGCCCGGTGGAATTCCGGGTGGCGGTCCGGGTGGCGGTCCGGGCGGCGGCCCCGGCGGACGCAACCCCCGCGTGCCCGGTGGCATGCCCGGCGGCATGCCCGGCGGCTTCGGAGGTGGCATCGGCATCGGCGGTGGCGGCGGCAACGCGGGAGGTCGGCGATGATCGGCCTTCGTACCCCCTCCGCTCGACGCAGCCGGCGCGGCCTGTCTACCGGTCGACGCGTCAGGCGGGGCCTGTCGCTGTTCGACACCATGATCTCCATCGCCATCCTGCTGGTGATCAGCACGTTCACCGTGCAGGCGATGGGCAACTCGGTGCGGCTGAACAACCTGCTCAAGAACCAGGATCGCACCCTGCGCGCGCCCATGTCGCTCCTGCGGCGGGAGCTCCAGCTGTCCTTCCTGACCGAGGACATCACCGCCAAGGAGACCTACGAGACGGTCTTCGTCGGCGAGGATCAGGACCCCGACGTGCTGTGGTTCGCGACCCGCGCCCACCAGCGGCGCTACCGGGACGCCCGGGAGTCCGACCAGGCCGAGATCACCCTCTTCGCCGAGCGCATGCCCCGCATCGACGGCATCCCCAACGAGGGCCTGATCCTCTACCAGCGCGAGTCGCCGCGGGTGGACGGCGAGCCCGGCGAGGGCGGAAAAGTCACGCCCATCGCGTACAACGTCAAGGAGTTCAACCTCCGCTACCTCGACGGCAACGTCAACGAGTGGAAGGACGAGTGGGACAGCCGCAAGGCCGAGTTCGCAAACCGCCTGCCGCGGGCGGTCGAGCTGTCGATGAGCCTGCTGGTGCCTGACCCCAAGGACGACGGCCGCTTCCTCGAGAAGCCTCACAAGACGACCATCGTGCTCGAGTTTGCCAAGCCGATGGTCCAGCAGGGGGGAGGGCAGGGCTTTGGCCAGTAATCCCACCGATTCCAAGCGTAGTCTCGGCCGGGTCAACCGCGCGCTGGGCACCGTCTGGCACGAGCTGACCCGTCCGCGGGGCAGCGTCATCCACCGCTTCTACCGCGTCGGTCGCGGCAGCAAGAGCGGGGTCGCCATCCTCATCGTGCTCACCTGCTTCCTGTTCATGTCGATGATGGCGACCGAGATCGCCAGCACGTCGCTGGTGCGCATCAAGCTGGCCTCGAACCTGCGGGACGAGGCGAAGGCCGAGGCGCTGGCCAAGTCGGGGCTCAACTTCTACCGACTCATCCTGGTGGCCGCGAACGGCCTCGACCAGCGCGTGAACAACTCCGCCCAGATGTTCCCGCAGCTCAAGCAGATGGGCATCAGCGGCGACATGCTCTGGCAGATGGTGCCCATGATCAACACCAACCTCCTGCGGATGGTGTTCGTCTCGGGCAGCAGCTTCGACGAGGACGACCAGGCCGAGCTGATGGCCCAGGGCGGCCTGTCCGAGGAAGACCGCCAGCGCTCGATGGACGCCGGCGGCAGCAAGCCCGGCTTCCTCGACTTCGAGGGCGACTTCATGGCCGAGGTCGCCGACGAGACCCGCCGGATCAACATCAAGAACATCCAGGGCACCGACATCGCCGCCCTGCGCGCCGATCCCGCGGGAGCCCAGGTCCTGGCCCTGCTGACCGGCAACAACACCTGCGAGGCCATCCGCAACAACCGCCCGATGTCGATGGACGACCTCGAGGACAACACCCGCTGGTTCCTGGACCGCGACCTCGAGCCCCTGGAGCTGGTCGGCAACCTGGCCGACTGGGTCGACAAGGACAGCCAGCGCGCGTACCTCGGCGGCAACGAGGACAGCCTCTACGACCGGCTCGAGGAGCCCTACCGCGCCAAGAATGCCCCCTTCGACTCGCTGGAGGAGGTGCGTCTGGTGGAGGGCTGGCACCGCGACGACGTGTGGGAGAAGTTCGGCGACAAGCTGACCGTGTTCGGCGACGGCAAGGTCAACGTCAACACCGCCGAGTGCGAGGTCCTGTTCGCGCTGCTCCGCTCGAACGTCACCCCGCCCCCCAACGACCAGCAGGTGGACTCCTGCGTGCGGGCCATCGAGGGCTACCGGATGATCGTGCCGTTCGGAAGCGAACAGTCCTTCATCCAGTTCCTCCAGGGCGGCTCCCTGCCCCAGACCGGCAACACCAACCTGAACTCCAGCCAGCTGCCCCAGGGCCGGTGCGAGCTGACGCCGGGCCCGACCATGAACACCGCCATCACGACCAAGACGAAGGTCTTCCGGGTGACCTCCGTCGGCACGGTCGGCGACGCCAAGACCACCATCGAGGCCGTGTTCGACTTCTCCAACTCCGCCCAGGGCCAGACGCTGTTCTGGCGCATCGACTAGGACCCCCATGCCCCGACTCGTCGCACTCGACCTCGGCACCGCGAACGTCAAGGCCACCGTCTGGAACGTGTCCGGACGCAAGGCCACGTTCGTCGAGCGCCTGATGGAGCCGGTGCCCCAGCAGGGCCCCGCGCCCGCGCCGCTCGAGGTGCGGATCGCAGCACTGCAGGCGCTCCTGTCCGACCACCCCGAGCTGAACAAGCCCGGCACTGTCGCCGGCGCCGTCGCCAGCGGCCGGGACGTCACCGTGCACCGGGTGACGATGCCGTTCACCGACAAGCGCCAGCTGGAGAAGACCCTGCCCTTCGCCGTCGAGGCGGAGGTGCCGTTCGATCTCGACGACATGGTGCTCGGCTGGCGGATCCTCAAGCAGGACGACAGCACCGAGGCCATGGTCGCCCTGGCCGAGGAGGCGTCGCTGCGGGCGATGCTCGACGGGCTCGGCGTGGCGAAGCTCGAGCCGCGCACGATGGTCGCGGACAAGGAGCTGCTCGCCCGCTGGGCGCTGCCCGAGGCGCCCCAGCTGCCGGCCAAGGTCGACAAGGACGAGGAGCCCGCCCCGGCTCCCGCCTCGCCCGTGGTCGCGGTGCTCGACATCGGCCACACCCGCAGCCTGGTCGCCATCGCCCGGGACGGGGTGCTCCTGGGCAGCCGGGTCATCGACATCGGCGGCGCCGCCATCACCCGCGCCATCCAGAAGGGCCTCGGCTGCTCCTGGGCCAACGCCGAGCGCCTCAAGCAGGGCCTCGACCCCCAGCCGGATCCGGGCGATGATCCTGGAGAGATCCCCATCGAGGCCGAGCCGGTGCCCGAGCCCGAGGACGGCACCGAGGAGATCACCGAGCCGGACATGACCCTGCCCGAGGTGCCGGTCACCCCGTGGGACCAGCTGCCCGCCCCCGGCCTGGACAACCTGCCCGAGGCGGTGCTCCAGGCGGTGGAAGACACGGTCTCCCGCCAGCTCTCCGAGATCCGCGCCACGCTGATCGCCTTCGAGGACAGCCTGGGTATCGAGGTGCAGACCGTGCGCCTCGGCGGCGGTGGCGCGCGCCTGCAGGGCTTCGCCGGCTCGCTCCAGGACGACCTCGGCGTGTCGGTGCAGTGGGCCACCGATCTCTTCGGCAACCCCGTGCCCTGCGAGCACCTCCTCGCCGACAGCCTCGGCGAGATCCTCGCCGGCCGGGTCGAGCTGCCCACGGTCAACCTGCGCACCGGACCCCTGCGCTTCCGCAGCGGCTTCAACCTGCTCCAGGCGACCTTCACCTACGGCGGCGCCCTGGTCGTGTTCTTCACCCTGGCGATGGCCGGGCTCTACATCTGGCAGTCGTGGACGCTCGACAGCCAGCTGGCCGAGACACAGGCCCAGATGGACCAGATCGTCAAGGCGGCCATGCCCGACCAGAAGTTCAAGTCCGCCAAGGACGCCCTGGGTGCCATGGAGAAGCGCATCAAGGAGGCTCAGGCGCGCGCCAAGGCGCTCGGCGACGGCGCCGTGCCGCCCGCGACCGACATGGTCTACGCCCTGTCGAATGCGCTGCCGTCCCCCAAGGACCTCACCATCGACGTGACCAACATGACCATCACCTCCCGGGCGCTGGAGTTCGAGGCCGAGGTCGACAGCTACGGCGCCGCCGACCAGGTCGAGATGGCGCTGCAGGCCACCGAGCGCTTCAAGACCTGCACCAAGTCCAACGAGCAGCAGGTCCGCGGAAAGGTCAGCTTCAACGTGCTCTGTGAGTTCAACACCCCGCGCGAGGAGGGCTGAGATGGCTTCGAACGCAGGCTCTTCCCTCATCGCCGGTGTGCGGCAGCAGATCGAGGCCCTGCCGCCGCGCAGCCGAGTCATGCTCGCCGTGCTGCTGA
>CALATR010000808.1 GCA_937891875.1 uncultured Pseudomonadota bacterium
CCCCCGCCGGCGTGCTCGACCTCGCCGAGCGCCTGTTCGCGCAGACTCGCTGGGATGCCGATCGAGATGGCGCCGCAAGGCAGGGCGCGAACCTGCGCACGCTCCTGCAGCGCATCGAGCGCCCTCTGGACGTTCCCGAGCACTTCGACGCCCGCCGGGATCAGGTCGCGGCGCTCGTGCACGCCCTGGCCGTCGAGGGTGCGCCCCATGCCTTGATGCGTCACCTCGACCGGGAGCCGCCCACCATGAGGGGCGGCCTCGGTCCGATCGAGCGCGAGGCGGAGCGCCGTCCCGCCCCCGAGCCCGGCGCGGTCGCCGCCTGGCTCGCCACCGCCCTGTCCGGGAGCTCCCCATGACCGCGAACGAGATCCTGCAGAACCTCAAGGACGAAGCCGACTTCGACGGAACCCACTACCACCTGGAGTGGGACCTGGTGCTGACCGAGCTCGAGCTCATCGAGCTGGCTCAGCGGCGCGCCGCCGAGGTCGCCGAGTGGGCGGGCGTCCCCGAACGCCCCCTCATGCAGGCGCACGCCGCCGATGGCAGCCCCGCGCTGTGGCCCATGGACACAGAGCTCACCTACACCTTCGCGGAGGACAGCTTCGAGAGGTTGGGGAAGCCCGGCTACCTGGAGCAGGCCAGGGCGGCGCTGGCGACCGCCTGCGGGGACTGGGCCGAGGCACTGCCCGAGCTGCCGATCCGGCCCGCAGCCGAGGGGGAGGAGCCCCTCTTCGAGGTGCGCATGATCGCGCGCCGAGGCGGCCTGCTGGCGCGGGCCTTCTTCCCCGATGCCCCCGCCGAGAACCGGGTGCTCCGCGTGTGCCCGCCGGCCTTCGAGTCTCCCGACACCTACCCGCTCGACGGCGTGTTCCGCCACGAGCTGGGCCACGTGCTGGGGTTCCGCCACGAGCACATCCGCCCCGAGTCGGGGATGAGGACCCGCGAGCAGAAGGACAACACCACGGCCCTCACCGGGTACGACGAGTACTCGGTCATGCACTACCCGAAGCCTCCCGCCAACCAGGGTCCGTATCGGTTCGGGATCTCGAAGCTGGACCGACAGGGGGCGCGGCGGGCGTATGGGGTGGGGGACCTCGCTACGGTGGCTGGGGTCTCGGAACCTGAAGCATGATCTGGCCGTTCTCGGGGTAGATTGTGAACAACTCGGGCCCCGAGGTGGTCGACACCGTTGCCTGTGCTCGGTGGGTGGCCGCGCGCGCGTCTCCGTGAGTCCAGAGTTCTTCCAGGAAGCGGCGGAGGAAGACCTGTCCTGACTCGTCGGACAGGCTCGAATCAACGCCGATGGACGGCGCGAATTGGCCTACCGCCTGCGCCAGGCGATCTGAGTTCGAACCCAGGAACATGAACAAGCGAACCGCCGATCCATTGAAGAACTGCACGAACACGCCGAGGTCACGGACTGCGACGAGTTTCTCATCACTCCTCATGACGACAGGCCGACCATCTTCAAACTCCATTGCGAAGATGGCCAGCGGGGCATTCAGACCATAGACCATATCCACTTGGAAGTGCGGCTCCGGTTCGGGCGTGGTGCCAGTTACTTGTTTGATGATCCTATGAAACTCAGACGGCGTAGGCCCGGCCGACAACAATGCGATGCGCGTGTCGTAGGTTGATGGCAAGGCAACAATGTTGGATAAGATCTGACCGATTCGGTTCTTTCTGTGAAACGTGACGACCACGGAGTGTGAAACGGCGATCCACGGTCGGCCTGTGTGCAGCCGCATGGCGTCTCGGATCGCCGCCAGGACGGTCGGACTCGCCGAGATTGCTCCGTCTGCTTCTGCGAGGTACGTCGCCAGCTCAACGCAGATTCTCCACTCGGGGGACCATTCTCGCGTGGAGCCCACGCCGATATCCAGTTCTTGCCTCAGTTCGTCCAACGCAAGCCGAAGTCCAGGACGAAGTTCCGCGATTGCGTCCAGAAGCTGCGCGGTGGAGTCAAGGCTCTCAATCCAATAGAACACGCCTGCTGCCGTGCCCTTCAAGTCGGTGCTGGAGAAGTCCTGACAAAAGGCCAGAAACTCAGAAACGCCGGCAACCATTGAGACGAGCAGACGAAGCTCCAAGTGGTCCATGGTGTCTACCAGCAGCTGGGTGGCCTTCTCTGCTGGCGAGGATGATTCATCGTCCCATGCGACGTCGTATTGGCGATCCTGTCTCGCGATCCAGATGCAGCGCTCCTGTTCCACGCGGGGTTCCCAGACGTTCATGCTGGGATTATTGATGGTGCGAGGTGCTGCACTTTCTGAGATTGCTACGTTCTGGAAGTGATGGCGATATCGTTGATGCGACATCAGCCACACGCATGCGCCATTGAAGCCGTCGGTTCCTCGGGGTGGGAGGTGCCGAAGCAGCTTCGGACCAGCGTTCGCGATCCGCCAATAAGTCGAGTCCTGACCGGCGCTCTCGATCGAACCCAAGATATTCGGTGCCACGTCGTTCTCACCGATAGCTGCTACACCGGCTGCTACCCTCGCGGCATACCCTTCGGCGTTCGCGTTGACCGTGGCTTGGTCAGCAAATGGGGGCACGTAAAACGGGAGTTCGTGTTCTCGAGAGCGAACCCGAGCCTGAATCTCCGCCGCGCGCTCCTGTTTCCATGTCATCCAGACAGGCGTGGTGAACTCGAGGATCGCATCCTTGTCCGGCATGATCCCGTGGACCAGATCCAGGGCGGCAATGGGAGCTTGAATCCTGGCGAGCTTGCGACTGGCAATTTCGGCGCGTGGGCCAAGTCCATCCAAGCAGCACTCTACAAGACACCTGAACTGATCGATGGTCTGGCCATGCTCGCCGAGCGGCTGCAGATTTACACCCGTGATCCAGACACCATAGCCTCGGCCATTCGACAAGCTCCTTGTGCCGGAGTCCATCGCGACCAAGACGTCTGATGGGGAAAGGCGCTCGTACGCCAGCCCTTGCCCCATCAAGTCGTCCACTATCGCTGCAACCGACCGCAGAACAGCGAGTCGGTCCCCGAGACTGGATCCCTTGTCCATGTCGACGGCCAACGTCTTGGTCTTGACGAGCAACGGCAGCGGCACGAACGTCCACTTGGTGCCGTCGATCTCGACCTCAACGGCGGTCCCGACTGGAGCGAGGACTCCCCCGCAGGTCCGCCAGTCAAACAACGTGCTCCAAGTCAGAAGCCTGGCCAACGCTTGAGAACCCGACCGGGCGCCCTTCGCAGCCAAGCTGCCGCCAGAGTCTGTACGGACTCTGACAACGACGAACTCCTCGCCAGAAGACAGCTCTTTGTCTACGGTCCATCCTGTTGCCAGTTGCGTTCCAATCGGAATCCGCATCGTCAGGTCAACGTCTGGCTGGGGTCGCCGCAGCCGCCGAGGACGTAGGCGTAGCCGTCGACTCCGTGCACGGCGGACACCACGTCGGTGGCGTCCCGGAAGCTGCGCTCGACGGTCTCGCCGTCGGCGAGCCCCTGGTAGAACGTGGGCGAGAACATGGCGGCAGCGCCGATCGACACGCTGCTGGCGCACCCCACCACGTAGTCGACGTGCTGGCCCAGGAGGTCGGCGAGGACCTTGGTGTAGCTGCCGTTCAGCACCACCATGCGCAGCCCGTCCCGGTCCTGGAACAGCCGATCGATCGCGTCGGGCTGCATCTCGTGCAGACCGTCCCCCGGCCCGCGCATGATGAGGTGGCCAGACTCGCTGTGCCCGCTGAAGTGCACGATGGCGGGCTTGACGTTGCGGAGCAGCGGCGGGAGGTCGATGACCGAGAGGTCGACCTGAAGCTCGACGTTCAGGCGGTCTCGGTTCCTCGCGCGGTCGACGAGTCCACGGATGTTCCGCGCCTCCCGATCCACCAGGGTCCGGTCCTGGACGTCCGCACTCATGAAGAGCAGGCGGATCTGGCCGGTCGATCCGGTGCTGGCGCCCGAGCCCGGCGTCGTTCCGTCGCCGTAGGCAGCCTTCACCCGCCGGATGTCGTCCGCACGCCGAGGCCGCTCCACCTCCAGGGCGTCCCACAGGCGGGCATCGTCCAGTCCGCGAGACTGCAGGACCACGACCACCTCTTTGGCGAGGCCGGCAAGCGACGTGTTCTCAGGCAGGCTGTTCACGACGCCCCGGTCGAACGTGTACAGCAGGAACCGGCGCAGCTCGGACGCGCTGAACATGGACGTCAGCAGGGTGGCGAGCTCTTTGGTGGGACCAGGCAAGGGCACTCCTTCGGTACGTCAGTCTAGCCGTTCGGAACCGCCCCGATCGGCTCCCGCAGCCAGCGCAGGTCTTCCAGGCTCCCCTCGCCATTCGCCACCCGCTCCCGCAGCGCCTCGGCCTCGGGCGTCGCCAGGATCGCCTCGTCGAACGCGTCCTGGGCGAGGTCCATCGCGGACTCCTGGGTGCGGTCGAGCCGGGGCAGGCCGCACGATCCGGTCTGGATCTGCTGGATGACGGCGTTGATGACGCCCTTGTCGGCGAGCAGGCCGTCGTGCTTCACCCCGCTGACGGCGTAGACCTCGGTCAGCTCGGGGATGGCGGCGCAGACGAGGGGCACGGTGCCGTCGCCGGGGCCGAGGTCGTCGGGATCGGCCTTGCCGTGGAGCTGTCCGTCGACGTCATGAGCCTCGACCACGGTGCCGATGTCGGGGCACACGATGGCGGTGGTCCGGGCCAGGAGCGGGGAGCTGCGCAGGTCCTGCTTGATCCGGCGGGCGCGGGTGAGCCACAGCTGGCCAGGCACGGCGTCAGAGCCGTAGACGGCGCTCTCGTACGCGGGAGCGGCGGACGCGATCAGCTCGGGGTCGGGGAGCATCGTGAGCAGGCCGGGCAGGGTGGCGGAGGCGACGCGGAGCTGGTCGGTGTTGTTCCACAGGGCCAGCCACGCGAGCGTCTTGAAGAAGGGGTAGGTGCCCTGGACCGCCTGCAGCGGCGCGAAGCTCCCGCCGAGGGGGGAGCCGACCAGCACGGCCTGGTCGATCCGGCTCTGCCACGACGGGTGGTTGTTGGCGTAGGTCGCCGCGACCAGGCCGCCCATCGAGTGCGCGACAATGACGAAGCGGGCGCCGGGGCGCTGGGCCAGGCGACCCTCGATGTAGTGGTGCAGGGCGCTCGCCGCGAGGTCCAGGGGCTTGCGCCAGTCGTAGCTGAACGGGTGCACGACGAAGCCCTTGGCGCGAAACAGGCGGGTCGCCCGGCGATACGGCATGCCCAGGTGGCCGCCGGGTCGCAGGCGCACATTGGCGGCGTCGGTCATGCCGTCGGGGCGCAGGGTGATGTGGGTCGCGATGTCGCGCAGGGCGAAGGCGCGCAGGTCGAACCAGCTGCGGCGGTCGTTGTTCAGCTCGTCGACCAGGTGGCTGCCCATGATCCCGTGCAGGAAGAGGATCTCGGGCAGGCTGGGGTCGGGGGCTGGCGCCTCCAGCACGGACTCCTCGGTGTCCTCGGGGGCCAGGGCGAAGAGCGCCTCGGCGGCCTCGTCTGCCGGCAGGGCGGCGCGGATCAGCCGCTCGGTGGCGGTGCGATCCCGGCGCAGGGCGTCCACCAGGGCGGCATCGTCCTGGGAGAGGTACCAGTCCAGCGCGCCCTCGGCGGTGGAGGTCGCGACCGCCCCGGGCTGCACGGCGCCGGTGTGGGGCGGGGCGTCCACGGCAGCGACTGCGCGCTCGACGACGGCAGACTCGGCGGTGCCCGCCCGACTGAAGTACACCCAGAGGTTGTGGACGTCTTCGTCTGGATCTGCCGGATCTCCCTCGAAGTTCAGTCCGTCGACCACCTGCGGATCGCGCACCAGATCCCGCGCGCTGACGGCGTGGTTGACCTTGAGGTAGGAGCCGCCGAAGTGCAGGCCCACGACGAGGCCCGTGTGCAGGTCGATGACCGCGCTGCCGGACGCGCCACCGAGCGTGCTGGCATCGTGGCCGAGCGTGTTGACCATGCGGGTCTCGTCGTAGCTCTCGGTCTGGCGCTCGCCCTTGCCCTGGCCGGGGAGCGCGCGCTTGACGTTGTAGACGTGACGGAAGATCTCGTCCTGCATGCGGGTGTCGTTGCGCGGATCCCGGGCGGGGTAGCCGATCACCACCAGCTCCCGATCGCGGAGGTCGGCGGCGTGGGTCTCGGCGTCCAGGGTGAGGGCGACCTTGTCGTGGGCCCCGTCGACCCGCAGCAGGGCGGCGTCGTAGACCGGGTGCACCCACACGACCTCGGTCACGTCCAGGCGCTCGCGCGCAGACGACTGGTGCTCGCGGAGGAAGTCGACCCGGGCGCGCTTGTAGTGGGAGAGCAGGGGGCGGCTGCGACCGGCGTGGTCCGGGGCGAAGATCTGGGCCACGTGGCGGTTCGTCAGCAAGAGGCCGTCGCCGACCAGGAACCCGGTGCCGGCGTACTTGAGCCGGGGGTGGCCGGGCACCTCGATGCGGCCGATCGACTTCGCTGCGGTCGTGATCCGCGCTCGGAAGGCGTCCTCCTCCAGGAACTCCCACATCGGCAGGTCGGGCTCCGAGATCTGGTCGCCCTGGATGAACAGCGCCGGCCGGACCTTCGGGGCGATCAACGCCTCGTATTCCTCGATCGCCTCCAGGCTCGGGGCAGCGTCGGCGCCGTCGTACATGGCCTCGTGCACGGCCTTGGTGCGCTCGGTCAGGCCGCGGCCCAGCGACTCGGTCGTGGACTCGGTCGACTCCAGGATCTCGCCGGTCGGATCGGCCATCGGCGGCCGGCCCTCGCGGATCATGTCCATGTACGCCTTGAGTCGGTCGAGGCGCTCCTGGGGGCTCAGCTCCTCCAGCTCGTCGAACCCGCTCACGCCACACCTCCGGTGGGGATCGGCATGTGCCCGTCACCGAGCGCCTCGACGCCCTTGTCGGTGACCTCCCACTCCCGCCGCTCGACGTGGCGATCCGCGCCCTCGCCGAGGAGCGCCCAGCTGACGAGCTTGATCTGCCCCCGGTCGATCTCGAGTGCCCACAGCAGGCGCTCGAAGCGGCCGGCGGCGGCGGAGTTGGCGTACCAGGGGAAGCGGCGGCCCTCGAGGGCGGCGAGCCGGTCCGCGGCCAGCTTGTCGTCGGCGCGCTCGGTCGCCCGCAGGCGATCGATGAACTCCTGGGGGATGGTCGAAGACAGTCGTGGCTCGTGGGTGTGGCCGAAGATGACGGTCGGACGGTCTTTGGGGTCGGGGAACTGAAGCACCAGCTGGCGCGCGAGCTCCTGCTCGTTGGTGTGGCGGTACTTGAAGAAGCGCTTGCCGGTCAGCACCTCGTTCGCGATGGCGACGGTGCCGTGCTTCGCCGCGAAGAACTCCCAGGCGACCGAGTGGTGGAACACCTTCTCCTCCCACCACTCCTTCGACAGGCAGGGCGCCTCCTCGTCGACGAAGTCGCCCTCCTCCTCGACGGGGAGCGGCAGCTCCTCGATGCCCTCGAGCCGCACGATCGACTCGAGCAGGATGCGGCCGACGTCGTGGCCCAGGTGGTCCATACCCGCGGGCAGATCGGTCGGTCCCTTGGGGGCAGGCTCGCCGTCGGGGGCCCAATCCTCGTGGTGATCCTCGACCAGGGCGTTGTTGAACGGCGCCTTGCCGGTCGCCCAGTCGTCGGGCTCGGCGACGTAGTCCTTGTCGCCGGGCTTGCTGTCGTCGGCGGCAAAGTCCCAGGTCCGGTCGCCGCCCTGGAACCACAGGGCGACGCACTCGGAGAAGGTCTCGCCGAAGCGCGGGGCGCTCGCGGGGTTGGTGGTCAGGTCGTACTGGTGGCCGTGCATGATCGCGTAGTCGACGTGGCGATCGGGGCCCTCGATGAAGACGTAGTCGTAGACCTGCTCGACGTTGGGGAACTCCTGCTGGAAGCGGTTCAGGAAGGCTCGACCCTGCAGGTTGTAGTCGTGGTTCCCGGCGACGCGGATGAGCCGGCCGTCGTTGTCGAAGCGCTTGATGGCCGAGCGCCACGGGCGCAGCTTGGGGTCGGTGAGGATGTCGTCCAGCTGGCGGTAGCGGATGGCGAGCCGCTGCTCGATGAGCTTCTTCGGAAGCGTCTTCTCGTACTCGTCGTCGCCGATGTCCCGCCAGCGCATCCGCTCCTCCATGAAGGAGGTGTAGACGGCCGGATCCCAGATCAACAGCTCCTCGACATCACCGTTCTCGATGAGGGTGAAGCGCTCGTCGTTGTACTGCTCCAGGGCCTTGGCGTAGAGGCTCTGGTTGCTGGTGCGGAAGAAGAAGTTCTGGCGGTGGTTGGACGGCGTGATGTGGTGGTCGCTGAAGATGACGTAGCGACCGTCCCGCGGCAGGCAGCGCACGTGCTGGTGGCCCACGGTGCCGTCGTTGCAGGTCAGGGAGTCCTTGCCAGTCGGTCGCGCCTTGCTCGCGGCGATCGCCGCCTTCAGCAGGGGCCCCGCGGCGTCCACCATGCGGAAGGCCGTGGCGCGGTGGGCCTCGGCGGCCTCGTCGGACAGGTCCATGCGGGCCAGCGCGGCGACGGTCTTCCAGTGGGTCTTGAACCACTTCTTCTCGGTGCGGCTCTTGCCGTCGAGGTTGTAGACCGCGGCGAGCCCGCGCATCACCTGCAGCGAGCCCCAGGTCTCGAAGCCCTCCTCGCCGGCGGGCTCCAGGATCGGCGGAGAATCCGCGGTGATCCTGCGCACCTCGGGCCACTCGAAGGTCGACTCGTCGTCCTTGGGGCGGGCGAGGGGATCGGCGTCCCGCAGCGGGCCGAAGGACAGCTTGGTGATCCGCTCGATGAAGGCGACGGTGACCTGATACTCGGCCCAGCGACCGGCCAGGGACTCCTCGTCGAGGTCGGTGATGAGGTCGC